>JADFCT010000059.1 GCA_017161665.1 Candidatus Sumerlaeota bacterium | reverse complement strand
TCGGAATTTTGAAGTCCCTCAAATTGTTGGGCCGGGAGGAGGCGGCGAACGCCGTCCGTTTCGGTTGTGGGGAGTTCGGGCAGTTCTTTCCGGAACGCCTTCCACTCAACGCGCAGGTCTTCGGAGGCGATACCATCGGGCAGTTCGGCCAGGAGGCGGTCGATCAGATACCGCAATCCGGCCACGACCGGCGTGGGGTTGACGGCTTCCTTCCAGGTCTCCAGGGCCATGGCGGGGGTGATGAGGCGTCGGCCCTTTTCATCTTTGTCCCGATAGTGGCGATCGTAGAAGCGGATCACGTTTTCCGCCAGAGGGACCAGCGTCTCTCGGGCAAAGGCGCCATCACCCGTCTGCGCGAAAACCTCCAGGGCCATGAGGGTCATTTCGATGCCGCTGGACCAGTAGTATCGAATGTAGGTATTGGTCGTCTTCCAGACGGGCAAGTCTTCGGGGCGTTCCCATCCGTAGTTGTCCGTGGCATAGGCGCCCCAGAAATAAATGGTTTCGGGGAAAAAGGCGCCGTCGTGGCCGTGATAGATTTGCGTCCGCCGCTGGCCGAAGGGCAACAGGTTGCGGTACATTGCGAAGAACGGCGTCATCAGGTCATCATCGCCGGCAGCGAGCATGGACCAATAGGGCAGGCGCGTGTTCTGGAACCAATAGGGCCCGCCCCATCGGCGATAGTCGGCGTCGAACCAATCCTCTCCGGCGCGGGCATCGGGGCCCAGGTTGGGGGCGTAGCCGCGCGTATCAACGGTGAAGAGGCTGCCGTTGAACTTGATGGGCCAGGCGCCGCGCCCGGCGCAGGCGTTGAGGTAGCGCTGGAGGGTATAGCCCAGCGTCACGGGCGAGGGGCCGGCGTTAAGGACCGATTCGCCCTCGACGGGTTCCCCCGACACGGCCACGCCATTATAGTAAATGGAGTGTCGATTATTGCGGGCGTCGTAGGTCATGGCGACGTGCATCCATTCGCCGGCTTTGACGTTCAGTTTGGTCTGGAGGGTTTCTCCGGGCGTAATGGAGCGCAGGGCCTGGCCCGGATAGGTGTCGAAGGTGAAGCCATTGGCGGTTCCGACGGGGCATTTATCGACGAGGCGCATCCCCGAGGCCGGGAAGCGGTCGGGAGCGATCCAGGCTTCGATGGTCAGCCCATTGGAAAAAGCGAGGCCGGCGGAGTTTTCGATTTCCAGATAACCGCTGCCGTCGAACAGCGCCACGCCGAAGGGGTTGCTGTCGGCCTCCTTGTCGGCTTGGGGTCGAATGGGGCCGATCGCTTTCGCCCTGAGCGACGGTTGGACGTGGTTGTTCGTCACGCCGTCATTGTTCACATAGCCTTCCTGGAGTGTCCCCGGGTAATAGCGCCCCACGAGGTCCCGCCGCGGGCTGAGGCGCTGATGACGATCGGCCAGGGCGAGGGCGCGGATTTCGGCAGTGGTCAGGGCGCGATCAAAGAGGCTGACGCGGGCCATCCGGCCCATGAAGCGGTTCTGTCCCTCGCTGTCTGCGCCCAGACGGATGGGCAGGTCATTGCTTCCCAGCCCGACCTTTTCGTCCCGTATAACGGCCAGGGGCGTATCGGCGAAAATCCAGCTGCGCTGCCAGAAGGCGTTCCACCATTGACGATGGGCCGTCCGGGCCGTTTCAATTTCGGTCCCCTTCACGGCCTGGACGCTTTGGGTTAAACGGTCTTCCCATTCCCGCTCTGTGGTTGTTTGGGTGGTGAGGGGATAGATGTCGATTCGGAACTGCTTTCCCGGTTCGGCGGATTCGAGTGCCGTATTGGAGACGGCTTCCATTCCGTCGCCGGTCATCATGGCGCCAAAAGTCAGGCCCATCAGGGGATCGTCGAATTCGTCGATCAGTTCGGTGAGTCCCTGCCGCCGGAGCGTCTCGGCATAGATGGATGTTTCATTTCGGTGGAACCAGACGATGCGGTGGTCGCGGGCGGGACGGATGGTATCGGGGGCGACCACGATGGGATCGGGGCCATTGGCCAGGCCATAGGCGCTTTGTTTTTCGTCGGCGTTGGTGATCGTTCGCGGGACGTCTCGCCAGACTTCCAATTCGGCCCGGAGTTTAATGGAGCGGAAACTGGTCACCTCCACATGAATGACGGGATGATGGGCATCCACCCAGACCCGCGCCGAGGAAACCAAAGAGGGGCGGCCGCCGGGATTGACCGCCATTTCGCCATTCCATAAATCCAGTTCCTGGCGGAAGGCGACTTTATCGGAATAGAAACGGTTCGTTGGGGTGATTCGGATTTTCCCCAGTTTGAGGAGACGTCCGTTGCCGCTCCAGGCGTCGCTTTTGGCAATATAGAATTGCAGATCGCCGGCCTCGTCCACCCAGGCGTTCAACGCGATATCGCCGTTGCCCAAGGGCATGGAGTCGGACGAGTCCTTGCCCGGCGTGGTCCAGACCACATGATGGCGTTGCATGTTTCGCTGCAGTTCGCCCGTGGCGCTGGCGTCGGGCGCGGCCCCGACGCCAGGGGACATGAGCGCGATCAGACAAGCCATTCCCAGGAGACGTTCGGCGGTGGGACGGAGGTTCTGAAAAAAAGGCAATAAAAACATGATGCATTTCACCTGTATGGGATGGACGGTCGGTTTCTGAAAAACCGTTGGGCAACGAGCGGACCGACACGTCTGTCTGACGCAAGACTCGCGAAAATAATAATACCTCAGATTCACAGAGGAACACAGCGATGGAGCGCCCCCTCAGCCCCGGGTCGGGAGGCGTCGCTCCCGGGCCATCGGCCGCTGTGGGGCTCCATCCGGAATCGATCGATGAAAACTCTGTGACCCTCTGTGACTCTGTGGTGAAAAAAATCATACCACAGCGACACAGAAGAAACGCCGAGACTGTTGACCTGTCAGTGAACCTAATAGCGAATGTGAAACCGGTCTTCCGATTCCACTTCGGCGATGGAGCGTGTGTCGATGTCGGTGACGCGGGCAAACGACGGCCCGCGACGAAGGTTCTCGACAAACGTTTCCAACACATCGCCTTCGGCCTGAGCCTCGATTTCAACGGTGCCATCCGGACTGTTGCGCGCCCAGCCGGTCACCTGAAGGCCCTGAGCGCAGTTGAGAGCAAAATAACGGTATCCAACACCCTGGACGCGACCGTCCACAACAATATGTATGCGAGGCATTGTTGCGTATTCCTCTTCGGAAGTATTGATTTCGTCTTTCGATGGGAGGGTCTATTGCGCCCCCGCCTGTTTACGAGCCTGAGCCTGCCGCTGTCGCGCGTCTTCGGGCAGCGGAGCGATGGCCGAAGCGACGGCGTACAAATGAACCGCTTCCTTCCAGCGCCTTGCCGCGAAGGCTTGATTCGCTTGCGTGACGGTTTTGAGAAAGACGGCCTCTTCCGGATCGCTTACCGATTTAGACCGGATGGGCTGAACCGCTTTCAAACCATTCGGATCGGTATCGTGCGCCTTGGCTGGATCGGGCGGCGCCAGTGGCGCGTCCAGATCCAAGCCGCTCGACCCCAAGGCATGATGGCCGAACTGGCCATTCTTGTAGTACATGGCCTTGTTGTATTCCGTATGCTCAACCTGCCAGCCTAACGCCGCTTCCTCTTTTTCCATATGCGCCAAATCCACGGCCCGGTCCTGATCCTTTGAACCGTAGTAACCAATATCCTTTATTTCCTGTTGGCGGGATGGCTTGAGTCGCGGAGGGATGTGATCTTCATCCAGGGCCGTCAGATCCTCATCGTCGTCCAGGACCGGTTCATCAACGCGGCCTTCTTCTTCCGATGGAATCGGAATATCATGGAAAACGGTCGGGGATGTGTCCCGCTGCCGGGCTTGCCGATGGCGCCGAACCTGCCAGCCGATGAAGACCACCAGACCGACGGCCAGAAGCCACCATCCCACCCAGGTCCAATGGGTCACATCATCCCAGTTGATGTCATTCCGTGTGAAGGCGATGGCGCGCGTGAATCCATAGATCATTGGCAGGACTCCATCCGGCGAAGGCGCCATTCGGAATTGAACCGTTATCGCGCTATTCTTTGGTTAGGGTATGCCGCCGAAGTTTACATGTCAACACGGTAGTTGGGCGCTTCCTTGCTGATGCGCACATCATGGGGATGGCTCTCGCGCCGTCCCGCGTCCGTGACGCGCACAAACCGCCCCTTCGCGCGCAGGTCGTCGATGGTTCGCGCGCCGTTGTAACCCATGCTCGATCGCAGGCCCCCAATGAATTGAGCCATCACTTCGTTGACCGTGCCGCGGAAGGGAATCATCCCCTCAATGCCTTCGGGGACCAGTTTCTCCGGCGATTCCACGTCAGACTGGCCATACCGTTCCCGGCTGCCGGCCCGTGTCTTCATGGCCTCCAACGACCCCATGCCGCGATACATGACGAACTGGCGGCCCTGATACAGAATTTTTTCGCCGGGGCTTTCCGATGTGCCTGCCAGCACGCCCCCCATCATCACCGTTTCGGCCCCGGCCACCAGGGCTTTGGCCACATCGCCGGAATAACGAATCCCGCCGTCCGCAATAATCGGCACTTCGCCCTGCGCGGCCTTGACGCAATTATAGATGGCCGTGATCTGTGGCACGCCCACGCCCGCTACCACACGGGTCGTACAGATGCTGCCGGGCCCGATCCCGACCTTGACCGCGTCGGCGCCCGCCTGGATCAGGTCCCGTGTCGCTTCAGCCGTGGCGATGTTGCCGGCGATCACGTCCACCTCGGGATAATGATCCTTGACCCAGCGCGTCATGTCCATGACACCCTTCGAATGTCCGTGAGCCGTATCCACCACAATGGCGTCCACACCGCCTTCCACCAGTCGCTCCACCCGTTCGTAGTCCCGCGGCCCCGCCGCCGCCGCGCAGCGAAGTCGATGCTGGGCGTCGCGGTTGTACATGGAGTCCTGGTTGCGAAGGATGTCGCGCACGTCCTTGAAGCAATAGATCCCCTGAAGAATTCCCGCTTCGTCCACGACCGGCAGGATCGTGATCCGGTTATCGATCAGAATGCGATACGCCTGCTCAATCGTGGTCCCTTTCGGGGCCTTGACGGGATTCGCGATCATGATCTTACGCATAGGCGTCTGGAGATTGTCGCAGTATTTCAACTGATGCGAGGTGACAATGCCGACCAGTTTCCGATCCTCGTCGATGATAGGAAAACTTGAAAACCGGAACTCTTTTTCCGATTTCTTACGGAGCATGTCCGCAATGGTCTCTTCCGGACCCAGTGTGCGGGCCTTGGTCAGGAAGCCGTTGAGGTAGTACTTGACCCGCTTGACCTGGGTGCGTTGCGTGGTGGGATCCAGATTCTTGTGGATGACGCCGATCCCCCCCAGCAGTGAGAGGGCTATGGCCATATCCGCTTCCGTTACCGTATCCATGGCGGCGCTGACAAAAGGGATCCGCAAGGTAATATTGCGCGTCAGTCGCGAATCCAGTACCGTCTCCGATGGCAGAAAATCCGCATATTGCGTCTCCAGACTGACATCGTCAAAGGTCAGACCCATAAACCGAAATCGGTCCATAAAGTCGTCGAGATACGGATTTTTCATCAAAACGTCTCCACCCAGGAAATGAAGAGGCCTCTCGGCCGTCAGGCCGCGACAACCAAAAGCAAATTATGAAGCCCGTGATGGATTTGAATCAATCGCCAAATGCGAATCGTCGATTCCTGGGGACCCGTCTCAGTGGACGGGGCTGATGCGCACGGTGTCGGGAGCGGCGCGAAGGCCTGGCGGCTTTGCAGAGAAAATCGAAAGCAACGATTGTCTTCTCCGTCTATTCTTCAAGGTTCAAAAAAAAGAGGACCGCAGCCATGCGGTTATTTAATTTGATGACATGCTCCCAAAACACCTGACAGGGGGCCGCTTCCAACCCTTCGGTTGGATCGGCCCCTGTGATGCGCCGGCGTCCGTTTGGGCTGCCGGAAAACAATCAATCTCCCCAAAACACCCTCCACGAATCACACGAAATTTCAGGCATATTCGTGTGATTCGTGGATGCGAAAATGGAGTATTTTTCGCAGGCCTTATCTCCCGCCGCCCGATTCGGTGGCTGCGTCTCGCAGGGCCGGCGCTTCGTTGGTTTGTCCCTTGGCTCTCGCTTTCTTTTCCGCCGCTTCCTTTGCTTTTCTTTGTCGTTGTTCGCGCCGGGCGTCGCGACGGTCGCGATCCTCTTTGGCCAGCCGGCGATAATAGCCCCAATCGAAGAAGAGGCTGTAGAGATTCGGCACGACGAACAGGGTCAGCGCCGTGGCCACCACCAGGCCGAAGATTACGGCCACGGCCATGGCGCCCCACCATTGACTGGACTCGCTGCCGATTTCCCAGCGAAAGTTGGCAAAATCAAAGTTCACCCCCACGGCCATGGGCGTCAAACCCAAAACCGTCGTCACCGCCGTCAGCATGACCGGGCGGAAACGCGTCCGCCCCGCCTCGATAATCGCCTCGGCGCACGCCCGTCCCCGCTGGCGAAGCAGGTTGGTGTAGTCGATCAAAACAATGGCGTTATTTACCACGACGCCGGCCAGTGAAATCACGCCCATGCCCGTCATGACGATGCCGAAGGGGGTGTTGGTGACCATCAGTCCCAGGAAGACGCCGATGAAGGACAGGATAACGGAGACCATGATAATGAGCGGCGTCAGAATGGAATTGAATTGCGAGACCAGGACGAAGGTAATCATCAACACGGCGGCGACGAAGGCCTTCATCATGAAGGCGCCGGATTTCTCCCGTTCTTCGTTTTCCCCCGTAAAACGATAGGAATAGCCGATGGGAAGCGGATCGGCCTTCACGGGCGGCAGGGAGGCGAAGGCCTGTGGATAGGCGTCCTGCAACAGCAACCGATTCATGCGCACGCCATATTCGCCCGTCGGCGCCTCGGTGATGCCTGAGCCTTTCATCAATTCCAGTCCCCGCTCCGACTGTTGTGGCGCCTCGTCCGCGTTGGCGAAGGATGCGTCCTCCAGAACATTGCGGTTCAAATCGCTCAACAGGGCGGTCATCAATTCGTCCGGATTTTCCGCCGGGTCCGAACCCGTCTTCAAAAGCGCGAGGGTGGGCGTGGACAGTCGGTCCGCGATCCGTTGATCCACCTCCGACTGTGGTTCGCGCAGTCGGGCCGCCAAGGCGTCCAGTGACCGAATGTCTTCCTGACGCAGGAGGGACCGGCCAATTTTGGAAATCACCTGTACCCGGCGGAGCAATTGGTCGGAATTGAATCCCTTGACCACCTCGGCCTTGACCTCCACCAGGCGTTTCACGTCCAGGTGACGAATGGCCGACAGGCCACTGGAGGTTTTGACACGGGCCACGGAGGTCAGCGGAATCTGCGCGCCGTCCGGCGCCGGCACAAGGAGGCGCAAAATATCATCCAGCGATTGTCGTTCCGACAGGGGCAGACGGGCGGTGATGTCGTATTCGTCTTCGCCAATGCGATAATCGCCAATCTTGATGCCGTTTACGGCGGCTTTGATCATCTGACCGATCAGGAACGTGTCCAACCCCAGAACCGCGGCCCGCTCCTTGTCCACGTCAATGGTGACTTCGGGCAGGCCGGCCTTAAAGGTGTTGTCCAAATCCACGAGGCCGGGCAGGTCTTTGATGTCGTTTTCCAATTTCGAGGCGATGGTGGCCAGGACGTCGTAACTGTCTCCGACGATTTCCACATTGACCGGCGCTCCGGTCGGTGGGCCATTTTCTTCTTTTTCAACCGTGACTTTGGCGCCCACAATGACCTTGTTTAATTCCGCCCGAATCGATTCGAGCATATTATTCGAATTCGAAAAACAGATCTTGCCGTCCACAATTCCATCCGTCGTTCGATACTCCCGATCCACCATGTCAATCATCAAACTGGCGCTGTTTTGTCCCGAGGCGTTTTGAACCGCTCCGGCGCCGACGGATGTCGTCACGTGTTCAATATAGCCGTATTGATCGACAATCGCCTCCGCCGCCCGCGCAAAGGTATCGGCCTTATAAACATTGGTCCCTTCCGGCCCGACGATCGAAATCATGATCCGGTTCGGCTCGGTATCCGGAAACAATTCAACCCCCAGCCCACTTTTGCCGAAAGCATGGACCACGATGACCAGCAGGGCGAAGAAGAACAGCAGGGTCAAGACCCGATAGCGCAATCCAAACCGCAGGAGCCCGACATAACTCCGGATAACGGGTCCCAACGTGTGGTCCCCTTGGTCGCTCGACTGGGCGGAGTGGCCTTTGGCGCGTTTGATGAAAAAAGACGACAGCGTGGGCGTGATCACCAGCGCCACGAAGAGCGACGCCGTCAAAACAATGATGACCGTTTTGGGCAGGTAACTCATGAACTGCCCCATGATATCCGGCCAGAAGACCATGGGGAAAAAGGCCACCACTGTCGTGGCCGTCGATGCGATAACCGGCCAGCCCACTTCCTCCGTCCCCACCCGGGCGGCTTCAATGAGTGGCTTCCCTTCATCCACGTGATGGCGATAAATATTCTCCACAATGACGATCGCATTATCGACCAGCATCCCCAAGGCCAGGATGAGGCTGAACAGCACCACCATATTCAACGTAATGCCCATCACCTGAATGACCATGAACGAGATGAGCATGGAAAAGGGAATAGCCAAGGCCACCAGCAAGGCGTTTCGAAAGCCCAACGCGATGAACATGACCACCAGCACCAGCGTCAGACTCGTCAGAATGTTGTTTTCCAGGTCGGCGACCATCATCTTGATTTGCTTTGAGCCGTCCGAGGTGATCGTGAAATGAACGCCGTCCGGATAGCGTTTTTCATATCGACCGATGAGGGCTTTGATTTCATCGGCGATCCGCAGCAGGTTTTCGCCCGACCGGCGCGTGATTTTCAATGTGACCGCTTCACGTCCGTCCACGCGGGAATAGGAGTCGCGATCCTTGAACGTATCAACGACCGTCGCCACATCCGAAAGATAAACCGGCCCACTGTCCCGAGCCGCCACGACGAGGTACTCGATTTCGTCGGGCGACACAAATTCCGCCGGCGCCTTGATATTATATTTCGCCTCCCCAATGTCGATGCTGCCGCCGGGCGTGTTGAGGTTGTTGCGCGTCACGGTCTGAACAATTTCGCCGATCGTCAATCCATAGGCCGACACGCGGTCCGCGTTGAACTCCACACGGATCTCTCGCTCCAGATCGCCCAGAATATCCACGTCCAGCACGCCGGGGATCTGGTCAAGATCCTCCTCCATGTCCTCTGCGATCTTTTTGAGCCGCGCCATGCCGATATCGGCGGAAATATTAATAAACATGACAGGGAACTGCTCGTCCATCGACACCTCTTTGACGATGGGATCATCCCATAAATCGTCCGGCAAATCCTGATCCGCTTCATCGACCTTCTCCCGCACTTTCTGGAGCGCCGTGTCGATATTAATATCCGGCTGGAATTCCAGGGTAATATGGGACAAACCCTCGGCCGACACGGAGATCATTTCCTCCACGTCGGTCACATTTTTCAATTTCCGTTCCAACGGATGGGTGATCAGTGACTCAATATCCGAAGGGGTCGCCCCCTCATAGGGGGTGATGACCATGATCATGGGGATTTTGATGTCCGGATTCGATTCGCGTGGCAATGTCAAATAAGAGTACGCGCCCATGATCATGATCATGACAATCAAAACCAGGACAGTCGTGCGATGCCGCAACGACATATTGGTGATCAGCATAAGTCGTTAACCCTTCCGTCGGTTCCGCAGAATTCGGTTTACTGTTCACTCTGACTCAGCAGCAATTCCAGCGACAGGCTCGATAAATCCTTGTCGCCGCCAATGTAGGTTCGGGCCAGGTCGGTCAAATCGGCTTCGATGCGAACCCGCTGGCCGTTGACCAGCTCGCGCTGCCCGATGACGACCAGTTTATCCCCCACGTTCAATCCCTTCGTGATTTCCACGATCCCTCCCTGATACATGCCATATTCAATGCGCCGTTCCACGGCCTTGCCGTCTTCAACGACAAAGACCGATTTGCCATCCTCGCGATCCAGGATGGTGAAGAAAGGCACGCCAATGGCCTGATCCATCTGCCGACGCGTCAAATAAACATGAGCAATCATCCCGGGACGCAGAATCTGTTTCTCATTGTTGACCACGATCTTGAGCGGGAAGGTCAGCCCCCGTTCATTGGCCGTCAGGGCCACGAAGTCGATCGTCCCCTCCAGAATGTGGGTTTCCCCCTGCTCCAACACAATCCGGGCGCGATCTCCTTTTTTGAAATAATGGCTGTCCTTTTCCGGAACGGCGCACCAGATTTCGACCACTTCGATATCGACGATTTTCATCACCGTCCGCCCCACATCGACATGCTCCCCCACGTCCACCGGGAGGCGATCCACATAGCCGCTGATGGGCGATTGGAGCGTGGTATATTCCAGATTGGCTTGCGCCGCCTGGTACTCTGCCGTCGCAACCGCGTAGGCCGCCTGCGCTTCATCGACCGAATCCACCGAGGTCACCTGTCGCGCGCCCAATTGCTCCAAACGATCCGCCCGCAATTTGGCCAAATCCATGGCGGCTTTCGCCTTTTCCACTTGCGCCTCCAACAGCGCGCGATCCAGCCGCAGCAGCGGATCACCTGCCTTGACCAGGTCGCCCTCCTGCGGCCCGATCCATTCGATGGTCCCGCCGATCTTGACCGCCACATCCACATCCGCAATCGGTTCGATCCGGGCGATCAGTCGTTTCTCATCTCGCATGGGTTGATAGAAGATGTCGAAGATCTTGACCGCCGAAGCGTCGTCGGCCACGGCGCTGGTCGCCAGCCCTTCCTTGCGCGCCACGGCCTGACGTTCCTGCGCCCGTTCGGCATAAACACCAGCGGCCACAAACAAGCCGGCCAAAATCACGATCGTCCCAATATAGACCCAAATCTTTCGCATCATGCTGTCGATTGCTCCTGTCAAGAAATTGCTCGCCTCTCAGTGAGCGCGCCGCGCCCCTGCCATGAATAACCGCACCGTTTCATCCGCAGAAACATCCGCCACCGACGCCTGGGGACAAAAGGTGAGATAGCGCATGTTTCCGGTATTCAAATCCATAAACAAGCGGCCCAAAGCATCGGCGCTCATGTCATCCCGAATCTCCCCCGACGCCTGGCCGGCAACCATTACCTCGTGATAAATGTGGAACACCCGGTAGTAATGACTGAAAAAATCATAAATCTCCTGATAAATCCCCGTGAACGCCACCGAGTGCATGAATCGTATTTCATTGGGAAATTCCTGGGCATTGTCGATGTACATCTGCGCGATGGCGAGCAAGGTTTCTTCGATTGCCAATGATTCCGTGTTGGCCGCCACCGACAGTCGTCTCAAATGCTCCTCCATGGATTCCGATAAAATAATGCGAAACAGGTCTTCCTTATTTTTGAAGTAATAATACAGCGTTGGTTTCGTTACACCGGTCGCATCCACGATCTCGCGCACGCTGGTCGCTTGGTACCCTTTTTCGCAAAACAAGCGAATTGCCTCGCTCATGATGCGCGCCTTCATATCCTGCCCATGGGGCGACTCCGCCACTGGCGGAATATTAATCAATGAACTCACGTCAGATATTCCTTTCAAAGACCGCTGATTGCCCGTCAATCGATCTTACCTGTCGGTAGGTATAGGCGAAGGGGCCCGGGCGACGCAAGGCTTTTCCTACCGGTAAGTAAATCTTTTTTTCCTGATTGGATAGAGGGGCGAAAAGGAGGCCGGCGAGGGGGCCGAATAACGGAATCGAGGGGAGAACGGAGGGAGGAGTCGCAGAGGACGGGCCCGTGCGCGTGGCGCTGCCCGTCCTCCTGTCGTCTGTCAATTGATCAAAAAAGACCGGACCGGTATGCTATTCTGAAGGACGTTCAGGCTCGTGTGGCTCTTGGCTGGCCGCCCCCCCCTCCAGGGAATCTGCAAACCGGGAATAGACATAACCCACAACGAGCAGCACAATCCCAAGGGCGATGAAGGCCACCATGCGGGCCGTCATGGTCTGGATGTCGATTAGAAAGACACGCCCCACACAGAAGAGCAACCCGACCAGGGCCTCCCAGCGCAAAATGGGCAGACGGCGAACAAATCCGAGGGCCAGCGCGACAATGGCCGTCAAGCCACAGAAAACCGTCGCATAGCCCCGCGCCTCCCCCTCCATATTCAGAAAAAGGACATACGACGAAATCATGGCCAGCGCGCCGAGCCATTGGCTCAGGTAATTCGGAATGGCCCCCTCCACCGACGCCGCCCACCAGCGCGCCCACCCGGCCAGCAGCAGCGTGATCGCCGCAGCGATCAAGGTCGCCGTCATGACACGCCCCCGCGTCAGCAGGGACTCGTCCACGCCCAGACGCGTCAGGACCGGATGTGTGGCGTCCCCCCCCAGCAAGGTGAGCACATAGAAAAAGCCATGGGTTGCGAAGAGGAGCGCCATCACGGCTCCGATCGCCTTCGGCGCCCGCGCCCAGCGTCCGGCGACAGCCAGGATGCCCGCCGTCACCGCGCCGGCCAGGATGCGTTCGGGTCCGGGGAAGAAGGCGGATAAACCATAGATGCCAATACCGGTGGCCAAAGTGATCAGGCCCCATTCCCCGGCGGCACGCTGATCCGGCGCCACCCAGCGATCGCGAAGGGCCCCCCAGCAGGAAAACAGGCCCGCATACCCAAACGCCCCCATCAGCGCAAGCAGCGCCCAGCCGGCGCCCGGCTCAGCCCAAACCGCCTCCGGCGCCCGCCACCAGGCGACGAGCAGC
>JADFCT010000058.1 GCA_017161665.1 Candidatus Sumerlaeota bacterium | reverse complement strand
CCCACATGCCCATATCTCCCTTTCGGACGGTCCCTTCGCTTTCCAGCCAGACATGTTTGCGCCGGCGGTCTTTCTCAAAGCGCGTCTTCACCACACGCGCCGGAACCCGTCCCGATTCCGTGAAAAACTGAACCGACGCGCCGACGAAATAAGACTCCTCCACGCTGCCATGGAAACGGGCCTGAATCGAGCCACGCCGCGAATCTTTTTCGACGAGAAAGCCGGGATGATCCATGTGGGCCGTAAAGGCCAGAGGCGGGACGTCCAGGTCAGGGCCATAGGTGGCAATCACATTTCCCATCCCGTCCACCTGCGCGTCAATGTGGCGGTCGGCGAGAAAGGAGACGACATAGTCGCGAATCGGTTCTTCCCGAAAGGGCGCCGTGGGACGCGCCATCAGTTCCCGGACAATGGACAGGAGTGTCTCTCTAAGATTCATGCGGCGAAGGTCTCCTTGCTGGGAATGGGTTTTTGCATGGTTCAATTGCGAACAAACCGCCGCCAGCCATGAGCGCCCCGTCCCCTACAGGTGTTCCCGAGCAGTCCGGACCACGGCGTAAAACGCTTCTTTCGGCTCGCAGTTGCGATCGAACAGGAGTGGCGAGCCTCCGATCCAGGAGGTTCCATCGCCAACGCCCCAGAAGGTGACGCGCGGAATATGCTGCCGATGCTTGAGGAGGACGCCGAATATTTCGGTATATTTATTCGCGAGTCTCTTCTGAGTTTCGGCCATATTCGCGCTCGAATCCTCTGTGTCCCGGCGCCGCATCCGACCGATATCGGCCCCGCGATATCCGCGCGTCTGTGTGCGGATATCCAACTCGGTCACCATTACCTTGACGCCCGTCGCAGCCAGACTCGTGATCGCATATTCCAGATCCTCAACGCGGGGATGTTCCAGTCCGCCATGGAGCTGGATGCCGACGCCATCGATGCGAAGGCCCTTGGACTGCAAGTGTTTCACGATTCGGACCGCCCCGTCACATTTAGCCCGGGACGATTCGAGGCTGTAGTCATTGTAATACAGTTCGGCCTTCGGATCGGCTTCCGCAGCCCACCGGAAGGCGTGTTCGATGAAGTCGTATTTTTTGGCGTCGTCGCCTTCGCCGATGATCCGCAGCCAGGGGCTGTTGCGCAACGAGCCGTCGCCTTCGAGGGCTTCGTTGACCACATCCCATCCTTTGATGCGGCCCTTGTATCGACCGGCCACGGTCAAAATATGGTCTTTCATGCGGGCCAGCAGACGCTCCCGGTCCAGTTCCTGTCCCGATGCATCCTGAAAGGCCCACCGGGGAACCTGACTGTGCCAGACGAGGCAATGGCCGATGGCCGCCATTCCGTTTTGCTCGCAAAAATCCATAAACTGGTCGGCCGCCTCCCAGCTGTAGCGGTCCGGTTGTGGCTGGAGGCGCTGCCATTTCATTTCGTTTTCGGCGGTGGCCGTGTTGAAATGCTGGATGGCGACGGCGGCGGAGCGGGAATCCCGCCCCGACGTCACGCCGCGATTCAGCGCCCCACCGATCAGAAAAGCGTTCTGAAACACCTCTTTCAACGCAGGCGCCTCCGCCGCTTCCTTCGCTTTGTCTGTGGCGCCATTTTTGAATAGACGTTGCGCGAAATGAAAGAGATTTTTGCTCCAGGTTTCCGCGTCATGGCCGTGTGAGTCCACATGCCAGATATGGGGCACGTCGTTTTCTTTAAGGTGCTGATGCAGTCCCTGGCTGATGCGGATGAGACCGTCCTGGTTCCCGCAACTCAGATAGAGCAGTTTAAGGGATGCCTTGGCAGCCGCCGGATCGGGCAGGAGTTCGGCCGGGGCCTTGGTGTTGGGCGCGGATGAGAAGCCGCCGATCCACGCGAAGGTGTCCAGATGCCCCAGACCGAAGTTCAGGGACTGGCCGCCGCCCATCGACAAGCCGGCCAGCGCCCGGCTTTCGCGATGGCCGCGGACGGAATACCGGGCCTCGATGGCGGGGATGACATCCTCCAGCAGATCCTTCTCGAAGTTGGCAAAGGCCGGCGCGGTCGCGAAGACATTTCCTTCGGCCCGGTCGTTCTTCTGGGCCCGTCCGTTGGGCATGACAATGATCATGGGCTCGGCCTTGCCATCGGCGATGAGATTGTCCAGGATGACGTTCGGCGCGCACAACCGTTGCCATTCCGTCTCATCGCCGCCGATGCCATGCAACAAATAGAGCACAGGATACGGCTTGTCGGTCGAGTAATCGGGCGGCGTATAGACCTGCATTTTCCGGCGCGCGCCGACCGTCTTCGAGTCATACTCAATCATTTCGAGTTTTCCATGGGGAATATTATCCCTTTCGACGCGGAAGCCGGCGGGCGGCTCCTCAAAGGCGGGCTTGTCGTCCGGTCCCAGTTCAATCGAACCGCCGAAACCGGGGCCGCGACGCTGGGACGGGCGGTCGGCTTCGCCTCTGGAAACGGCCGGCGCCGACGCTTCGACCGGATTGCCGGAAGGGGCCGGCGGCTTCTGGAAAAGCAATGGCGCCATTTGATACAGACTGCGGCGCCAGGATTGGAACTCATGGGCCGTATCCGGGGAAACATAGAAGTGGCTGTTAACGCCCGCTTCCTTCAGGGCCTCGGCGTTCGCTTTCGGATCACCGCCGAATCCGCGCCGGCCGCCGCCGAGTTCACGACTGCCATAACTCACAAAGACCAATTGGACCTTCTCTTTGAAGCCGGGCGTGTTCGCCACGTCGTCCATGGAGAGGGAGCCGCCACTGAAGAGACCGATATGGGAAAACAAGTCGAGATGCTTGAGGGTGATGGTCTTGGTTTCCATGCCGCCCATGGACAGGCCGGCCATGGCGCGATGGGGCTGATCGGAGAGGGTGCGGAAATGGCCGTCAATATAGGGGATCAGTTCATCGACCAGCACGGCTTCGAAATGTTTGATGTCGAAGTTGCGCAGACCGCCGAACCCGACTTCATTGGTCATGCCATAGGTCATTACGATGAGGAAGGGCTGGATTTTGCCTTCGGCGATCAGGTTGTCCATGATCAGATGGGCGCGCCCCTGATTGCTCCAGGCGGTTTCATCCTCGCCCCAGCCGTGTTGCAGATACAACACCGGGTAGCGTTTCGTCACATCCTTTTCGTAGTCGGGCGGCGTATAGACGAAGGCGCGGCGGGATGTGTTCGTACTTTTCGAGGGGAAGAGGATCTGTCGGACCTGACCGTGCGGAACGTCCTTAAGGGCATAGAACTCGTCGTCATGGGCCGGGATTTCGATGCCGCTTTCCCATCGGGTGGAGCCATAGAAGTTCAGCGCGCCGGGGTCATTGAAGGTCCCGCCGTCCACTGTCAGATGATAGTAGTGAAAGCCTTCGTCCAGGGGTTGCGCCGTCGTGCCGGTCCAGACACCGTCGTCGCCTTTCGTGAGGGGCGTGCCCCCGCGTCCCCCCAGACTGACGCTGACGGTTTGGGCCTGGGGCGCCATGACGCGAAAGCGGGCATAGCGTTGGGAGTTGACCTGTGGGTATTGCTGGCCTGGTTGATTGAGCGTCGAAGGCTTGAAATCGTCGGCAAGGATGGGTTCGGTCTGCGCCGGAGCGAGCAACGCGCACCAGGCGAAGCCAAGAATGAGTACGGCCAGTTTGAGACGCATGACACATTTCCTTTCATTTTCCTTGGGAATTGGGGCGAGTTCTCAGAGAACACGCGGAGAGACTATACACGTGTAAAGCATTTGCAAAATACTCCACATCAAGATCGGTTGCAAGGGAATTCCTGACGGGATTCTCCAGTCGGGTCTAACACTGATCTGTCCGGAATTATTGAGCTGAGTTATGTGATTCACAGAGAAACACAAGGTGTGGCGGGCAAAGTCGCCCAAGCGGCCGGAATCGCCCTGCCGCCCATGTTGCGGTCAATTGACCCGGAAAACGGAGCCCGCTGAGGCGCGTCAATCCGCCCTTTTCAAATGCCCATTCGACAAGGGAAAGTGTGACGCCACAACCGTCAAAGACTCGAATACCATTGAAAATAAAGGACTTGAAAATCGCAGGTGTTGAAGGTTAGTTAAAAGTAGCGACTCTTACCGCGGTTAGTGAACACGACAAGACTTGAGACACTATGACTACGGGACTGAGGAAGCCCCCAAACACAAACTTAAGGGAATAATCCTAAATGGCCGGATCAACCTTCCAAACCAATCCTTATGATCTCTATAAACTCCTTGACGATTGTCAGCGCGGCCTTCTTCAGCTGCCAGATTTCCAACGTAGCTGGGTGTGGGACGAAGAGCGTATTAAAAGCCTGATCGCATCAGTTTCACGCGCTTTTCCAGTGGGAGCATTGATGACATTGGATATGGGTGGTAAAGTGAACTTCAAACCACGTCCCGTCGAAGGGACGCCAAGTGAAGCTAAGAATGCCTCACCTTATTCCCTTCTGCTCGATGGACAGCAGCGCATGACTTCGCTGTATCAAGTAACGCTGCGCGGCAAGGTCGTCGAGACGGTCACGCCCAAGAACAAGAAGGTTAGACGCTGGTTCTATATCGACATACGCAAGGCGCTGGATGTCAATGCCGACCGCGAGGAAGCCATTGTTGGAGTGCCGGAGGATCGTTTGATCCGTGCAAATTTTGGTCGCGAAGTCGTTTTGGATTTGTCCACGCCAGAGAAAGAGTATGCAGCGCTGATGTACCCCTTGAGCCAGGTGTTCGATTGGGATCGCTGGCAGGATGGGTTCGATCTACACTGGAAAGGCGACACCAACGAACACGTTCGTGAGACTTTCCGCACGTTCAAGCGCGACGTGCTGGAGAACTTCAAGTACTACCGCGTGCCAGTAATATCTCTCGACCGGTCCACAGCAAAGGAGGCGGTCTGCGTGGTATTCGAGAAAGTGAATACTGGCGGTAAGCCGCTGGATGCCTTCGAGCTCGTAACGGCAATGTATGCCGCCGAGGGTCATGAACTACGCAAGGACTGGTACGGCGACGACGGGCTCAAGGGGCGTCATCGGCGTCTTGTAGATACCTTGCGCCCTGCGGATTCGGAAACGGGCATTATTGCCAACGTCAGCAATACAGATTTTCTACAAGCAGTCTCTCTGTTCTACACGCGGGAACGCCGTCGCGCAGCGGAACGGGCAGGCAAGACAGGCAAAGAATTGCCGGCGGTCATCGGCAATCGTCAGGCATTGCTGAATCTCCCGCTTATCGCGTATAAGCAATACGAAAAACAAGTGGAGCACGGTTTCGTGCAGGCCGCAAAATTCCTGCACATGCTGCACATCTACCGCATCTTCGATCTTCCTTACCAATCGCAGATCGTTCCACTTGCCGCCATCATCGCCGACATCGGCGATGCCTGGGAGCACGAAACCAATCGCGCCAAATTGGTGCAGTGGTACTGGAATGGCGTGTTTGGTGAGTTATACGGTTCGGCGGTGGAATCTCGCATTGCACGGGATTTCATGGAAGTGCCACGCTGGCTGCAAGGTGGGCCGGAGCCGACCACGGTGAGCGAGACCATCTTCCGTGCAGACCGTCTGAAGACGATGCGCATGAGGTTATCTGCGGCCTATAAAGGGGTGAACGCGTTGCTGATGATGGAAGGGGCGCAGGATTTTCGTTCCGGACAGAAGTTCGACCACACAGTGTTCTTTGGCGAGAACGTGGATATTCACCATATCTTCCCGCAAGACTGGTGCAAGAAGCAGAACATCAAACCGCCGGAATATGATTCCATTATCAACAAGTCACCCCTATCATTTCGAACAAATCGCATTATCGGTGGCGTTGCGCCATCCGAGTACTTAGCCAAATTAGAGAAAGGTGACAAACAAACACCCGGCATTGAGCGGGATCGACTTGATGCATATCTATACTCTCACCTGATTGACCCTGTTATATTACGCAGCGATAATTTCGATTTATTCATGTCCGATAGGCAGAGGCGTTTGCTGGTTTTAATTGAAAAGGCAATGGGCAAATCTGCATACACTGGCACAGAGCAAGAAGAGGGAGTGGACTTTGAAGCAGATTCGGATACCGTTGAGGCTGAGATGCTTATTTGATCGTGATTCGCTGCATGAACGCTTTGAGGCGGTGGCGGCAGAAAAATGTACAGTTGAAGCGGTCGGCTTGAGGCGGTGGATCGCGCGCATACGATTCAGCCCCAACGGGGCGTTGGTGGAAGACAACGATGATCGGCGTTTTGCGCCTGAACGGTGAAAACGCCTTGTGGCGTTATTCCGAAAAGAATCTATGGACGCCAGGGCTTGGGCCCATCGTTCTTCTGCTGAAGGAATTTGGCATCCACCGTTTTGTACCAGTCATGCAGTCGAGCCCGCATTTCCGCGACGCGTTGCGGATGTTTTGTGGCCAAATCCGTCCGTTCTCCCATGTCGTCCCTGAGATTATACAGGTGGATACGGCCATCCTCGTACCTTTCGATCAATTTGAAATCTCCCTCGCGGATGGCGCCACCGGGAAAGCCCCCCTGGTTGCTGTAGTGTGGATAGTGCCAGTAGAGCGACTGCCGATCAAGTGAGCCGCCTTTCAGGACGGGAAGCAGGTTGACGCCGTCAATCGCATGAGTGACTTCACCTCCTGCAACTGAAGCCAGAGTAGGAAATATATCGATGGAACAGATCGGTTCCGCGCTTATCGATCCCGCTTGGGTAACTCCGGGATAACGGATGATCCACGGTTCACGAATGCCGCCCTCATAGATCCAGCCTTTGCCACCCCGCAGGGGGAGGTTGCTGGTCGGGGATCCCTCGCTCGTGGACAGCCCCCCGTTATCCGAAGTAAAAATTACCAGGGTTCTGTCAGCCACACCCGAGTCTTCCAGCTGTTTGAGCACCCGGCCCACCGCTTCATCCATCGCTTCGACCATGGCGCCATAGACCGCATGTTTTTGCAGAATGCGAACCTTGCGCGGGTTGGGACCGAAGACCTGTTCCTCCTCGGCAAATTCCGGATCATTAATGGCCTCGGCCTTTTTTCGATATTTTTCGACCAGGTCGGGACGCCCCATCAATGGTGTGTGCACAGAGTAAAAAGACAGATAGGCCAAGAAGGGTTTGTCTTTGTTGGTCTCGATAAAGGCGGCCGTATCACGGGCCAGTCGCGCCGGGAGGTGATCGCCTGCGGGGCTCTCCTGGTCCATTTGTGGATTCTCAAAGGGTGCGAAATACTTTCCGCCGGTATAGGGTCCCCCGCCATGATGGCCGCCAACATTGACGTCAAAGCCCTGGTTTTGAGGATAGTACTCTTCGGAAGGCCCCAAGTGCCATTTCCCTGCAAAGAAGGTGGTATAGCCCCTGCTCTTGAGTCGTTCCGCAATGGTAATCTCACGGATGGGCATTTTGTCATTGAGAGGAGCCGGATTAAATCGTCCGCTGCGTGTGCCGGAAAAGAAATTCGTCGCGTCAACACGTGTTGGATATTTTCCGGTCATTATACTGTAACGAGTCGGTGAACAAACTGGATTGGCCGCGTAACCATCTGTAAAACGCATTCCGGAACGGGCCAGGGTGTCAATGTTTGGCGTGTCATAGAAACATTTGGGATTGTTTGCGCCGATATCCATATAACCCAGGTCATCGACAAGAAAGACAACGACATTGGGCCTGGAAGGTTCAGAAGCCACACAGAAACCAGGAAACAATAATACCAATAAGGCGAACACGAATTTACGACTGTTCAATGACATCATATCAAAAAGTCCCTTCAAATTGATTTGAGCCCAATGTGAGGGCTTGCTGGGTGACGATGCCAGCGCCGTTTGTCCCCTGGCCCATCTTCAACACCTGCCACTCTCAAATCACACTTGAAAATTTGAATCAGGCCTGGAAGTGGCATGGGCGTCTCGCCCATGATCGAATCAACGGATGGCCGTCGGCGCCGTCACGCTTTTTGCGCCCTGGCGTTTAGCGAAAACATCTTCTTTTCCTTCTATTCTTCATGGTTCAAAAAAAAATGCCATCGCACTGAGACCCGACGTCAATTTCATCATTTGTTGAGATGGCTGAATGAATCCCCTCAGCCGGTTTCCGGCGCGAAGGTGGGCATGGAAATCCCCTGGAAGGGGCGGAAATCGCCCCGCACCTGACAGAAGTGAATTTCACAGTTGCGCGCGCCCCAACGGTACAGGGTCTGGACCAGAGGCTCGTTGTCCACCGGCACGAGAAAAACGGGACATCGGCCTTTGTGTTGGTTTAATTCACTCAGAATCAGGGGCAGGGTCTGTTCCTCCGAGCGCATGATGCCGGGGCCCAGCATGTTGCTGCCGGGATGGGCCACGGACACGAGAAATCCGTCGATCTCTCCTGCCGAGGTTTCATGGACGCTCACGTGCCAGATGCGGTCTTTGTTTTCGATAAAGTACCGATAGTCATCGGGACGGCGAATGCCGGCCACTTCTGCCTCCAGTTCCGTCATGGCGTCCACGTCGGCGGCCACGGCCGGCCGCACGCGGTCAAGGCCCGGGACGCTCAGGTCCAGTCCCGTCTCCGGAACCTTGAGGAACATATCCTGATAGGCGGCGCGGGGGATGAAGCCGGCGCGGGTATAGAGGGAAAAGGAGTCCAGGTTATGGGCGCTGGACACGAGACGGGTGGGCTTGCCTTCCGCCTCCGAGAAGTCGGTGATGAATTTCAATAGTCGTCCCGCCACGCCATAGCCGAAATAGTTCGGGTGGACATTCATAATCCCGAGCGACACATGGGTGGGCCGGGGATGATAGAAACAGGAGCCCATGAGCCGACCGTTTCGGGTGTTTTCGGCGACCACACACCGACCGGGATCAAGGTCTTCATAGATTTTGCAGACCCATTCGGTGGCTTCGGGGCCGCCCCGGAAGATGGCGCCTTTCCCCTGGGCCTCATACCAATAATTGGTGGAAACATAGATCAAATCGGCCACTTCCGCGATGTCCGCCGAAGTCATGGCTCGGAGTTTTACCTGTTCATTTACATTCATGACCGGTTCCTTGGGGGGGATGGCCGGGCGCTTCGCGTCGGAGGCGCCTCAGGCGGTGGTATTTTCTTCTTCCAGCGGCCGGGGGGGCGCCACCTTGCGAGGCCGCTTCCCGCTCTCGATCGGCAAATGCTGAAGCACCCGTTCGATGGCGTGCTTCAACTCCATGGCGGTCTGTGGGCGTTCGCTCGGCGATTTGGTCAGACAGCCCATGACAATGGCGGCCACTTCTTCCGGGACAATAGGAAAAATATCCTTTACGGAAACGGGATCGACATGGACCTGTTGATAGGACACATCCCCGGACACAAAGGGGGGCGTGCCGACGAGCAGTTCATACATGATAATGCCCAGTGAATAGAGATCGGATCGACCGTCGATCCGGGTTCCCTCCACCTGTTCGGGCGACATATACCGGGGCGTGCCGACCAGAGCCCCGCTGGGGGTGAACGTGGCCGCCTGCATGTGCATGATGCCAAAGTCCGTAATCTTGACATGATCGTCGTCGGTGACCAGAATGTTGTCCGGTTTGATGTCGCGATGGATGATCCCGCGTTCAATGGTCGCTTGAAGGGCGTCACAGATTTGCGAGCAGTACAGCAACATCCGCCCAATGTCCTGGAGGCTCAAATCCAGTCCATGGTCCAGTCGTTCCTCGATCAGATGGCGGAGGGAACGCCCCTCCACGTATTCCATGAGAATATAGGACTGACCGGAAATGGGATTAATATTATAATCGTAGGTGCCCACGATGTTGGGGTGATTGAGCGTCGCGGCGATGCGCGCTTCCCGGAAGAACCGGTTGACGGCCTTGCCACTTTGGGCCACGCCCTCGCGGAGAATTTTCAGGGCCATGTCTTTGCCGCGCTTGATGTCGCGCACCTGGTGAACCACGCCCATTCCGCCGCTGCCGATTTGGCGGATATAGCGGAACCGGCCAATGGCGTGATCGCCAATCAGTTTTTTCATTTTCTGATCGATAAAAACCTCCCCTCCCGCGCCGGCCACCTGGCGTTCCCACTTCGACACCCGTTCTCGAATGCCGGCATCCCCCACGCCGGCGGCCAACATCATCTGGCCCAGGCGCAGCGCCTCGCCGGTCAGTTCCGCCCGCTCCAGTTCACTCAAAAGATCCAGGAGCGCGGGGCCATCGCTGTCGCGCAGGTTGACGCCGGCATAACAATCCACGGCCATGCTCAGATTCTGGGATTTTCGGTAAGCCAGCGCCAGGCGCCGGGAGGCCTGCGCTTCGGCCTGTGGAAACTGGGCGGCGTATTTGAACTCCTCCACCGCCTGGTTGAAGTTGCGCCCCATCAGATAGAGATCCCCGGAACGGATTCGGGCCCCGGGTCGATTGGGATTGCGGGCGAGAATGCGGTCATACATGGTCCGAAGGGCGCGCCGGCATTCCAGATTCGTCGGATTTTCTTCCAGCACACGCGAATAAAAGATCACCGCCTGCTCCGGATCATCCGCTTCCGCAAAGTGCTCGCCCAATTTCATCAGCAAATCCAAAGGCAGATCCGACGGGCGATTATCCAGGATTTTTTCAATTTTTTCCAACGCTTTGGGAACGTCGCCATACCCCATCAAGAGCCCGGCCACATATTGACGCAGCGCGCGGATGGGTTTGCCGGTGGTTTCATAATGATCGCCCAGCGCCATTTGCGTGGCGCTTTCGGCTGCGCGACCGGAGTGACGACGGGCGGTCTTGATAAAGTCACTCTCCCGGGTAAACTCGGTCACATAGGCCACCGTGTCCGATTCCCCTCGTCGTTCCAGTTCGCGCTTGATGGCGCTGAGCAGGGCCTTGACCTCGTCATCCATGGTCAGGGCCGTCAAGAGATCAAAGGCGAAGCGATGATCACCCTGCTCAACCAGCCGACCAGCAATCAGTTTCGCGAAATCCTTGTCTTCACACTGGGCCATGTCCATTTGCGCCATTCGTGTCAGGGCGCCGATCAAATCCTGACGCTCATAGCACAATCGCGCGATTTCCAGCGACAAGCGATCCCGTTCGGCCTTTGAGCGCGCGCGGCTGCGCCGACGTTCCAGAATATCGGTCAGCATGTCCGAGGCCTTGGTGATACAAAGGGCCACCTGGGCCTGGTCTTCGTCAACGGCGGCAAACAAATCCACCTCCCCGGCCACATCCGTCTCATAGGGCATGGCCAGCGTGGAGGTCAGTAGTTGCTCGGCCAGTTTGTCCTGTCCATTTTCCATAGCCACTTCGGCATAGAACAAGGCCGTGGGGCCGGACACGGAGGCGACGGCCCCGAAGCGGCAAAACAATTCGATGATTTCCTTCGTGGGCCGATAGCCCAGTCGGCGGGCTTCGCCATAGGCGCGCGAGGAGGCGGCGAAACTGTTGCGTAACAATTCCCAGTCGCCCAGCAGCTTATACAAATCCGCAGAAGGCGCCCATTCATCCATCCAGCGCCGGAACTGCTCGACCTTCGCCTCCAAGGCGACACGATCCGCCGGCTCCAGAACCAATGACCCCTCCGTCTCCAATCGCCCGACATACTTTCCTATCAAGCGCTGAAATTGAGAAACCTGTTCCGAAACCTGTCGCGCCGCGTCCACATCCCGTCGCCCGGGAAAGGTCGAATGGCTGGTGTGATAAACCACCGATGACCGGTTGTTAAAGACTCCATAGCGTAAATAGACATCCACCAGCCGCTCCAGCACAACGGCGTCGTCCGGAGTGGCTTCGAACTCCAGTTCCAGGTCACGTATGGCAATGTGGGCCGGCGCATCAAACATATATTCCACGCTCTCACAGCGTTTGTGTCTCAATCGGCGGACTCAAAGCATTCAGGTGGTGGTGACTGTGGACAATGCCTTGAATGCGGCGCGTCCCGGTAGGGTCAGGGTAACGGTGGTTCCCTTTCCCAATTGGCTCCGAATAGCAATCGTCCCGCCCAGCGCCTCAATCAGGCGGCGGGTGATCGTCAGGCCCAATCCAATCCCCTCATGCCGCCGGGTCAGCCGCTGGTCGGCCTGAAAAAAGGAATCAAAAATCCGCTCCAGACTTTCAGGCGCCATCCCGATTCCCTGATCCTCAACCTGAATGTTCAGTCGTTCGCCCTCCGTAAAAAACCGGACATCCACCGTTCCCTCCGGATTCGAAAACTTGACGGCATTGTCCAACACATGAAAGAAAATCCGCCCCAAGGCGTTTTCATTGGAGCGGAGCATTTCGGGGACCCCTGTCTCCACATGGGGAATGATGGTGATGTTCTTTCGGGAACGCCGTGTTTCTATTTTCGAGATGGCATTCATCATCACCGTCAGCGGATCCACGTCCTCAATATCGAAGTCGATCAATCCGCCGGCCTCCACGTCGGCGATCTCCAGCAGATCATTAATCATGTCGTTCAGCAAACCGCCGCGCTGAACGGCCCGGCGCAACATTTCGGATTGCCGATCCGTCACGGGTCCCAACTGCCCATTCAGGACCAATTCACAAAATCCCATCATCGCCGTCAAGGGCGTGCGCAACTCATGGGAGGTAATCGACAGGAAGTTGCTTTTCATCCGATCAAAATCCTGCATGGCGCTCAACGCGTCATTGAGCGAGCTGAACAACTCCGCGTTCTCCTGCGCCAGGGCCGATTGGGTGCGAAACCAATCCAGCATCCGTCGAGACATGCGGTCAAGGGATTGCGCATGAAACTTGCGATCCGCCAGGACAACCGCGCGGACCCCTTTCCGCGTACAGATCGGAACGACAGCAAACGAATCGTCCAACAGATCCAGAACCTCCGCTGGAATGGCGTCGGGCGCTTCGGATTTCGTCAGGAACACGACTTCCTGTCGAGCCATACAGCCGCAAATGGATTCG
>JADFCT010000057.1 GCA_017161665.1 Candidatus Sumerlaeota bacterium | reverse complement strand
CCCACGTGATAGAATCTCCATTTTTTCCTCAATATCGCGTGTCCGTCTCCCGCCTTCAGGGGTTTCAACATAGCCGACTAGGGATAACACCAATCCAGTGATCTCGTGTCGGCCGAATGTAGCAGCCAACACATAAACGCCAGGGAGCCATTTGTCAAGAGAAGAGATTAGATATTTTTGAATAGACGGATCGAGGTTTGATAGCTATCTCGCTCATTATTTCAATTAACTAACATTAACATTTTAAACGAATTCGCCTTCTTTTAGCCATTATCCATCATAAAATGTCTCGTCGTTCCCTGTTCCCACTTTTTTTCTGTTACAGATATTTTCTTCAGTGTGACGACTGAAATGAATGAGTTAACAACCCACTTTTCCACTCTGATATGATCACAAAATCAGGGTAAGCAAAAACATCCTTTATTTCGAAATCTTATAAGAGTACCATACCTTTGCTTTCCAGTCAGGGAAGCGCTGATGTCGCAGGGAGTCTTTAATGATGGTTGCACACATGCGTTCAAATCAAAAGAGTGGCAAAGGTTTGGGGCGTTTGATCTCAAGCGAATGGATGCGGATAGGTCTCCTGATAGTGGGAGTCGCTGGCATCGTTCCCTTGGCGCTCGCACAGAAAACCGACGATAAATTTTTGTTCATGCTCGGCACGCCGGATGGCCGGTGTGGGGAGTTTGGCCTGACCCAAGAGACCTACCGCGGTTTTCTCGATCGATATGGTCGGGGGGTGGAATTTCGCGTGGGAGAGAGTCGCCTGCAAGACTGGCCCTATATTCATCCAAGCCACCATGACCAATGGGGCGGCAGCAAAGCCTATGGATTCGCGTTGGTTTTTGAACTGAGCGACGCGGTCTCGGATCGGGATCTCGCCACCACGCAACAACTGACCATTGGGCACGCCGCCTTGTGGACGGGGTGTGAGGTGGTCGTGACGGTCAACGGCGAGGACCTGCCATCGCAACGGTTTGAGAAAAACGGCTCGGATCAGATGGCTTATCAGCCACTGATGCTGGGCACACCGAGCCGGATGGTGTATGCGATTCCTGGCGGACGGCTTCGCCACGGAGACAATCGAATCGTCATCACCATGAACGGGGGGGGATGGGCCATCTACGATTTTATTTGCTTGGGGCCAGAAGCCTTCGACCTGTCGCGCATTGAAAGCCCTAATCCATTAGCAGACGCGAAAAAAGGCCCCTTGGGGGAAGTGGATGAAATCGTCTTCGCCATGCGCAAACCCGGGAAAGACGGGCATTGGTACGCCAACTTCAGTTACTACGCCGCCGACAAAGAACGGCTGGCTTATGAACAGGGCGGCCGGTTGTGCAAACTGAATGTCAAAACCGGCGAGGTGACCGTCCTGATCGACGATCCCAAAGGCGGCGTGCGCGATCCACACCTCCACTATGACGGCAAGAAGATCCTGTTTTCATACCGAAAAGATGGCGGCGAGCATTATCACCTCTATGAAATCGATGTGGACGGATCCAACCTGCGCCAACTGACCGACGGAAATTTTGACGACATTGAACCTGTGTATCTGCCCGACGGCGACATTGTCTTTGTGTCGTCCCGCTGTAAGCGATGGGTCAACTGCTGGCTGACCCAAGTGGCCAATCTGCACCGATGCGGGCCGGATGGCGACAACATTCGGATGATCTCCAGTAATCTGGAACACGAAAACACACCGTGGCTGTTGCCGGACGGACGGCTTCTCTATCAACGGTGGGAATATATTGATCGCAGTCAGGTCCATTATCATCACCTGTGGACCACGAATCCGGATGGCACGGGCCAGATGATCTACTACGGCAATCTGCATCCCGGCGTCGTGATGATTGACGCCAAACCCATCCCAGGAACAGATCGGGTGTTATCCGTTTTCTCGCCGGGCCACGGGTCCCGGGAACATGCGGGACTCATCACAGTGGTGCGAGCCAAGGGCGGACCGGACGACCGGGGATTCGCTCAAACCGTGAACCCGGGAGCGGACTACCGGGATCCCTATCCACTGGATGAAAATTTCTTCTTAGTGGCGCAGCGGGCCGAACTACAGGTCATGGATCGGGACGGGCTGACAGGCGCGTTGTACACCTTATCCGAAGAAGACCGCCGGGCCGGTTATCTCATCCATGAACCGCGCCCCATTCGCCCCCGGCCGCGGGAGCGGATTATTCCGGATCGCACCGTCCCGCAGGAAGACCACGGGATCATGATTCTGGCCAATGTGAATGAGGGACGGAACATGGAAGGCGTCCGGCCCGGAGAAATCAAGAAACTCCTGGTCATTGAATCCCTTCCCAAACCCATCAATTTCACCGGTGGGATGGAGCCGTTGAGCTATGGTGGGACCTTTACGCTGGAACGCATTCTGGGAACCGTGCCGGTGGAGGAAGATGGCTCCGCCTGTTTTGAACTGCCCGCCTTGCGGAGTGTGTTCTTTGTGGCCTTGGACGAACAGGATCTGGCCATCAAGCGGATGCAAAGTTTCACCAATGTGCAACCGGGTGAAACCATGAGTTGTGTCGGGTGTCACGAGCAGCGAACCAAGACCACGCTGCCCCAGGGAAACCTGATGGCCATGCAAAGGCCGCCGAGCCGAATCGAGCCCATCACAGACGCGCCGGATGTCTTTGATTTCCCACGCGACATCCAGCCCATTCTCAATCGACGCTGCACGGGCTGTCATGGAACCGAAGACACGCCCAAAGGCGGACCCCGCGCAGGGGGTGTTTTGCTGACCGGCGACCGCGGTCCGTTGTTTTCCCACAGTTACTTTACGCTGAGCGCCCGACGCCAGATGGCTGACGGCCGAAACCTCCCCCAAAGCAACTATCCGCCCCGCGCCCTGGGCTCAGGCGGCGCGGAACTGATGAAAAAAATCATGGGACAACACTACAATCCGCCTCTGCCGGCTCAGGAACAGAGGATCATCCGGCTCTGGATCGAAACGGGCGCTCCATATCCGGGCACCTATGCGGCCCTCGGCACGGGCATGATCGGTGGGTATGAGGAAAATATCAATGACACCAGCGATCGGGAATGGCCCAGCATCAAGGCCGCCATGGAAGCGACGAAGCGCCGCTGTGGTCAATGCCATCAGGGTCCGCTGGCCCTGCCGGAATCCCCATCGGATCACATGAACATGCGTCCCTGGGAAATCAACTACAGCGATCCGCGCCTGAAATTCTCGCGGCATATCCTGTATAATCTGACCCGTCCCGAGAAGTCGCTCCTCCTTCTGGCCCCGCTGGCCCGTTCCGAAGGGGGCTATCAGATCTGTCGTCCCCCCGAGGAAGATTGGTCCACAACGGCTGTCCTCACCTCCCGCCAAGACCCCGACTATCGGACCCTGCTCACGGCCATCGAGGACACTCAGAACAAGCTGAACGAAATCAAGCGCTTTGACATGCCCGGATTCCAACCGCGGAAGGGTTATCTGAGGGAAATGCAAAGATACAACATCCTTGCGCAGGAGTTGCCCATCGACAAACCCGTCAACCCCTACGAACTGGACCGCGCATATTGGCGCTCCTTCTGGATTCAGGGACGGCGGCATTAGAGCATTTCTTCAAGTGACGGAACCACATGGCTTCCGACATCGTATTTTCAACCATGAAGAATAGAAGGCAAAACAGATGGATGCTGCGAAGTTTCTCTGCAAAGCCGCCCCTTTCTTTGAGTTGAGACCGGGCGCCGCAGAACCGCCGGAACGACGGGGGGGCCTGTATCTGAAAGAAATGCTCTAGACGCCTAACGTCCGAATCGGCACACGAAAAAATCCTGATCGAGTGACAAAATCACCCGATCAGGATTTTTTCATTGTCCGGTCAAGCCGTTCGCGATTGTGCGGCAACCCTTTCGGCGAAAGGGGGGCGCAGTCCGCCAATCAGCCGCCAGTGCTAAAGGGTATGGTCCACTTCAGGAATTCAATCATGTCACCAAACATTATTACCGCCGCCGTGACAATCCCGGCCTGAATGCCCGCGAACAGCCCGGCTACAATCAGGCCTTGGAAGAAGGACATTTCAAACATAGACTTCACCGCGATGAAAAAACACAGCAACCAAGCGATAAAATAGGCCATGTTGGAAAAATCGAAAGGAATAACCGACATGCCGAAGGTGAGCGGGAAAGCGATGAAGAGGGTCAAACTCGCCGAGAACAACGCCCGATCCAACCGAGGGAACTTGCCTTCCGTCAGACGCAACAGAATCCAGACGGCAAAGGTGTTGAGAACAGTCCCACCCATGATCGCGACCATGAGGATAAAGGTGAACATCCATAACTTCAGTTCCAGGCCCGATCGGGAACAAAAAAGGCCCGACAAAAGCGAAATGGACATCAGCAAGGCCGTCGTCGGCATCGCCAACGGCGGCAGCAGCGGCGGAATGTAGTCTCCATCCGACTGGTCCATCCGGGCGCGCTCGCCTCGGAAGGCCTTCTCCGTGCTTTTGGCTTTTTCCGCAGCCTGCTCATGGGAAAGCACCGGATCGACCGAAGCGTGACACCGGGGACATTCAGCGTCCGTATCCAATAACAACAACTCACATCGGGGGCATTTCTGCATGGTTCAAAACTCCGAAATTCAACGTGTCTAGGCGTCTTATTATAAAGACGTATCTCCCCGAAAAGTCAAGCCCGATGCCCGAAAGAATGATGGGCAAATACAATCGCTGTCTGGCAGGGCGATGACGCTGTCTGGATTAGTGGCCCGCATCATGAAACGATACCTATCAGAAACGGTCGATCCCGACGGGAATGTTAAAATGATTCACCAAGAAACCGTATCCAACACCCCTATTCTGCTTTAGCAGCCAAAACATAGACCGCGCCCTTTTCAGCCTCAAGCGTCAGAGTCCCCCCTTGGACCGCATGTTTTGGAATCGCGCCGTCGATGGGTTGAAGAACCAGAGGCTGAGGCGCGCGAAGGACCAGTTTCCCTTTTCGTGTGGCGCGAATGGCTGCGCTTTTTATTTTGGAATCCTGCCAGTTCATCTCCACCTCAAATCCCCCCCGGGCGCGCAGGCCGCTCACATGGCCCTCGGGCCAGGCGGCCGGCAGGGCGGGCAAAAGATGAACTTCGCCCGCATGAGATTGAAGCAGCATCTCAGCCATGCCAGCCGTAATCCCGAAATTGCCATCCAGCTGCATGGGCGGGTGGGTGGTCAGGAGATTCGGCAGGGTGTTATACTTGAACAAACTGGCCAGCATGTGATGGGCCTTGTCGCCTTCTCTGAATCGCGCCCACATGGCGCATCGCCACGGCCAGGTCCACGACCGACGGCTGTCGCCGGTCTCGCCCCGCGCCTCCAGCGAGACTTGGGCGGCCTTGGCGAATTCGGGCGTGGCGGTTACGGAAATCTGACGGCCCGGATAGATCGCGAATAGGTGCGACGTATGGCGGTGGCGATCGTTCGGATCGTCGCGATCCGTCTCCCATTCCTGCAACTGCCCCCACTTGCCGATTTTCGGCCCCAGAAGGCGGGAACGCTTTTGCGCGATGCGGTCGCGGTCGGCTTTATCGATGCCCAGCGCATCGGCGGCTTCGATATAGTTCGTAAACAAATCCCAGACAATCTGCTGATCGTGGGCCACGCCGTCCTCGGTGGGGCCATGTTCCGGCGACCAGCCATCGGGAACGACCAGCGTGCCATCCGGCCGTTCTTTCAAATGATCCTCCCAGAAAGCGACGACGTCCTTGAAAATCGGGTAGGCCGTCTGACGCAAGTACTCAATGTCGCCGCCGAAGGCGTAGTGTTCCCACAGGTGCTGGCAATACCAGGCGCTGGACGGCAGATTCCACTTCCACCCGTTGCCGCCGAAAATGTTGTGGCTCGTGCGCAGAGTAAATCCCTTCACGTCGCCGAAGGCCTGGCGCGTGGCCTCGCGGCTGGGTTCGCGGATGGCGTCGAAGAGATCAATAAACGGCTCGACACATTCGGACAGGTTTGTCGGTTCGGCGAGCCAATAGTTCATCTGAATGTTGATGTTCGAATGGTAGTCGCTATGCCAGGGGGGATTGTTCCGATCGTTCCAAAGCCCCTGAAGGTTGGCGGGCAGGGCGCCGGGCCGGGAGGAGGCGATCAGGAGATAGCGGCCATACTGGAAAATGGTTTCTTCGAGATGGCGGTCGGACATCCAGGCGCGCCTGTCATCCGGCTTCGCCTGGCCATACGCGGCCAGCCGCTCGTCCATGGGGCGCGCGGGATCGGATTCCGGATCACCATCGTAATAAACCCCACCCAAGTCAATGGAACAGCGGTTGAAGAACGCTTGATAGTCCTCAATGTGCCGATGTTTCAATTCGCTCGGCTCGTTGGTAGCCCCCGCGATCCATTGGTCGATTCGATCGATCAACCCCGGGCCTCGCCATTTCTTCTGATAATCCATTAAATAATTGGTATCAGCCGCCAGGATAAGCGTCAGTTCATCACAATCACGGAAATGCAGGCGGCCCCCTTCAGCCCAGACACGCCCGCCTGCATGAAGGACATGTAGACGCGCTTCGTATTCGAGACCGTTATCCAACTGGCCCTTGATCGAAAGCTCGGCGCCCTCCGCCTTCGATTCGGCGCCGTGGGCGTCCTGGATCCGAATGGCGCCCGTATAGTGGCCGGCCCGCGAGGCCTTCATTTCCGACACAATCACCTGATCCGGCGCGCTGACGAAACTCGTTCGGGTAAATCGAACGCCGCCCTGTTCGTACTGAACCGTATGAATGGCTTCGCTGATATCCAGCTCACGAAAGTATTTTTGGGCCATAACGCCTTCCCCCGCCGGACGGAGAGGAATATCTTTCAAATCAATGTCTGCCAGTTGGAAATGCGTGCCGCCGTGATTGGCCCGGAAAGTGATGCGGTAGTGACGCCAGACCTTGTCGTTGTCGATAGTATAGGCGCGCGTCTGAAACCGTTCCTCGAATTCCGGCTCGTCATCTTGCACGTCCAGTCGAACCCAGTCACGGCCGTTCTCCGACCCATGGAGGATCCAGGATTTCGGATCGCGATTCGGATAATCGTCGGCCGAAGTCAAACGATATGCGCGCAGGGGCGTTTGAACGGAAGGCGGCAGGTCAACCTGCCACACCATGGGCCAATCCCGGGATTCCAGACACCATTTGGTCTTCGGGTCGTTGTCGATGGATTGCGCGACATCCTGGTCGTCGAAGTAGGGCTTGTGACCGGAGGCGCACGACACAACCGGCGCCGCGTTATCCTGTTCATCGCTCCCCGGCGTTTCAAAGTCGATATAAATGTCGCCGAAATTCTGGTACGCGCCCATCGTATCGTAATCGCCCGACGGGTTTTCGTCGCCCGTCCACAGGCTATCGACATTGAACTGGATCCGCTCCGTCGCCACGCCTCCGAAGATCATGGCGCCCATCCGGCCGTTGCCAATGGGCAAGGCCTCGCTCTCCCAAGTCCGGGCAGGTTGATCCAGGCGGATAGGATACGTCTTCCCACCCCTGGCCTGAGCCGAAGACGCCGGCCAAATGGTCAACAGCGCGGTGATCAATGCAAAAGAAACAAAACGCGAATCGAGCAACCGTCGATAGAAATACATGATTCTTCCCCCCTTCGAAATGCGACGACATAAACCGAGTATGCTCAATGGGGAATGGTTTTGCAGAGAAAGAAAAGGCCCCATCCATACAGGCGTCTGTTCAGTATTTCCAATGATCCCCCCTCTGTCAAATCAAAGCCTCCGGGAAACGCGGTCGCCCATCGGCTCCCCTGAATCACTCGACACAATTGGGCTTGCCCATCCCGTATCGATTCCGTCTAATTTCAATAGGAAAGCATAGGGGGGCAATCGCGATAAGGCTTGTTTGTCCATGTGGATCCAGTTCAAAGAACTGGACACGCTATTTGACGAACGTGACATCAGGCCGACGCCACCCTCGCGCAGTACAGGCGTCTTGCCTGCATGGTCACTGAGCCGGTTCCATGGGCAGGCTGCGCCTGTGACTTCAAAGCCCCATTCAAGGTTCAAGAAAGGTCGCGCCCATGAAAACGACAACACAACTGACAACAATCCTGGCGCTCTTGACGATGACAACGGTCGGCGCAGAAACCCAATGGCGCCGCCTGAGTTCCACAACCGGCGCCATCCCCATCCCGAACGCGGGCGACCAGCAGACCTGTTGCGTGGTCTTTGACATCGACCAGGACGGCAAGGATGATTTCATCATCGGCGAGCGCACCCAGGCGCCGGGGGTGGTCTGGTATCGTTTTCGAGACGGCAAGTTCGAGCGCCACATTATCGAGGCGGGGCGGATCAATCCCGAGGCGGGCGGCGCCGCGTGTGATGTGGATCGCGACGGCGACCTTGATCTGATACTGGGACAGGACTATAGTGGCAATGCCATCTGGTGGTGGGAGAATCCCTGCCCGAATTTTGATAAGCCCTGGACGCGCCGGTATATCAAGAAGGACCAGGACAAAAAATATCACGATCAGACTTGTGGTGATTTTGACGGTGACGGAACCATTGAATTCGTCACTTGGAATCAGGGCGGCAACCAACTGCTGTTTTTTGAAATCCCGGATCAGCCAAAGTCCGGAGACGTTTGGAAATTCTCCACGATTTACACATACAAGGGCGCCCCCCAACTGGAAGGCTTTCCCTCAATCCCCCTGGACATCAACCTGGACGGCAAAGTGGACATTGTCGGCGGCGGGCTGTGGTTCGAGCATGAGACAGGACATGCGTTCAAGGTCCACGAAATCGACGCCCAAATGCGCTTCACGCAATGCGCCGTCGGACAACTGATCGAGGGCGGTCGGCCCGAAGTGGTCTTTTCGCCGGGCGACGCCAACGGCGACGCGCGATGGTATGAATGGAAGGACGGATCGTGGTTGGGCCACACGTTGCGGTATGTCCAGCATGGTCACACCTGCGAAATCCGGGACGTGGACCAGAACGGCCATGACGACATCCTGATCGGAGAAATGGGAAATCCTGGCGCGGGGGATCAGGCGAAAACCCGCATCTGGTACGGTGACGGAAAAGGGGTGTTCAAGGAAACCATCGTCGTCGATGGTCAGGGAAACCATGAGGGACTTTTCGGCGACTTCGACGGCGACGGCGACCAGGATTTACTGGTCAAACCCTACAACCATGGCACTCCGCGCGTCGATGTGCTGTTGAACCTCATAAAATAAGCCTCTTCCGAGCGCCAGCCCTTGACTTGGCGCCGCTGGGAGGCTATCCTGTTTTTTTGTTCACACAGGGAGGGTATTTGTATGGACACAGGCGCATTTCGATCGGGGTATGCCGCCATTGTGGGACGGCCGAACGTGGGCAAATCGTCACTCCTGAATGCTTTCCTTAAAGAAAAAATCGCCATCGTCTCGGACAAGCCGCAAACCACTCGCGACCGCTTGTTCGGAATCTACACGGACGACACCTGCCAGATTATCTTCACTGATACGCCAGGATTGATTCAACCACAGGATCAATTCAACGAATACCTCATGAACGAAGCCGTCGAAAGTCTCCGCGATGTGGATGTCGTGCTTCTCGTTCTGGACGCCATGGATCCCAATCCACTGCCGCCGGAGAGTTTGGAGGCGCTGAGCAAGACGACATCGCCCGTGCTGCTGGTGGTGAACAAGGCGGATCTGGTTGGTGGAAATGTGGACTGGGGACGGTATCCATCGCCCCCGGAAATGACATGGCAGGAGCGATTCACCGTTTCGGCCCGCTCGGGAACGGGACTGGATGAACTGTTAGCCGCCATTCGCAAACGAATGCCCGAAGGCCCACTGTTATATGACCCTGAGATGCTTTCCGATCGTGACCTCCGTTATCTGGTGGCCGAGCGGGTGCGGGAAAAGATCTTCAACTTAACCCGCCGCGAAATCCCTTACGGTGTCGCAACACAGGTAGACGAATTCCGCGAAGGAACGGAACACGAAAAAACATTCATTTCCATCAATATCTTTGTGGAACGTGAATCCCAGAAGGGCATTGTGGTGGGGGCCAACGCCTCCATGATCAAACGCATCGGCCAGGAAGCCCGTCCGGAAATCGAAGAATTGGTGGGGGGACCGGTTTTTCTTGAACTGCGTGTGCGATTGCGCAAGAAATGGCGTAAAGACAGTCGGGCGCTTCAAGAATTCGGTTATCAGGCGCCGAAAGAAAGTCGTCAGCAAAAAGGGAGGCGTCGAAACCGATGAAGGTATTGACGGCCGAGCAGATGCGTCGTGTCGATCGGACGGCTATTGAAGAACGGGGAATCTCCGGTCTGACGCTGATGGAAAACGCCGGACGAGCGGTGACGGATGAATTAATGGAAACCTTTGGCCCCGACCGGGTGGCGATTGTCACGGGCAAGGGAAACAACGCCGGGGACGGCTTCGTTGTGGCCCGGCTGCTGGTGGACCAAGGTGTGGCCGTGGCCGTGTTTATGTTGTGTCCGGGCAGCGAGATGAAGGGCGACGCGCTGACAAACTACACGCGAATGCCAGAAGCCGCTCTCCGCATGGAAATCGACAGCGCCGACAGTTTGAGTTATCATCTGGGTGGCTCCTTTGACTGTGTCGTGGACGCCATTCTGGGAACCGGCGTCCAGGGACCCGTCACCGGCGTCTTTGGCGACTGCATCCGGGCGATCAACGCCTCAGGACTGCCCGTTGCCGCCGTGGATCTGCCTTCCGGATTGCCGGCCGATGGTGGACCAATCGAAGGCCCTGTCGTCAAGGCCGATCTGACCGTCACACTGGGCGCGCCGAAGCGCTGCATGGTTGTTCCGCCGACAGATGCCTTTATCCGCCGACTGGTGGTAGCGGATATCGGCCTGCCGTCTGACCTCCTGGAGGCGGATCCCTGCCAACTGGAAATGATCTCCGGCGAAGAAGTCAATGAATGGCTCCACCCCAGACCCCGGGACGGACATAAGGGCACATTCGGCAGCGTGCTGGTGGTCGCCGGTTCGCGCGGCATGACGGGCGCCTGCATCCTGTGCGCCCAAGGCGCCCAGCGAGCCGGAGCCGGACTGGTTTATACAGCCGTTCCGGAACACCTGGAACGAACCATCGAGACGTGCTTGATTGATCAAATGCAGGTACCCGTCGTTTCCGAAACCGGATGGTTCCTGGACGCCGCCTCCACTCCCGAAATTCTGGAGGCGGCCGCGCGCGTGGACGTCGTCGCCCTTGGGCCCGGACTGGGCACAACCCAGGGAACGCGCCGCATGGTGAACACTCTGATCGAACGCATCGAAAAGCCCATGGTCCTGGACGCGGACGCCTTGAACATTCTGACAGCCGATCCCGCATCCTTGATCGGACGCGCAGCGCCCACGATCATCACGCCCCATCCCGGGGAACTGGGCCGCCTGCTCGGACGAACGGCGGAAGCGATTCAGGAGGACCGCCTGGGAACGGCCCTCGAAGCCGCCCGGTCCTTGGGCGCCCTCGTCGTTCTCAAAGGGGCGGGCACGGTCGTCGCCACGCCCGAAGGGGTCGCCTGGGTCAATCTCACCGGCAATCATGGCATGGCCAAGGGCGGTTGTGGTGATGTCTTGACGGGGCTGATTGCGGGGCTGTGGGCGCAGGCGCCCGCAGACGGCCTGAGCGCAGCGCGAGTCGGCGTATTCATTCACGGCTTAGCTGGGGATATCCTGGCCCATGCCACGGATCCGAGAGCCTTGACCGCCTCGGATCTGGCCCAAACCCTGGGGCAGGCTTTTGCCGCCAACCGGAACCTATAAACCTAAAAACGGCAGTTGCTCGTAGCGAATAGACGCAAACCATTGTATTCTGATGCTTTGCGAAAAAGCCTCAACTCACCTGACGGGTGAGCCTGCGTTTTTATCTCAACGCCTGAGAACACAAGCGTTAGGCCTCTCCATCAACGCTCAAAAGCCGAATTTAGGATTATTCATGGTTCCAAAAAAAACACAGCGCCATGCCCCGGCGAGCGTTACGTCTTTGCGCCTTGGCGTTGAAAAAGAATCCATCGCGAAGAGCCCCGCGCCATTTCATCATTTGTTGTGTCTATTTTTATGGCCATGGGGAACTCGTTCGGACAAATAAAACAAGATTCATTTTACCTCGCGGACGAGTTCAGCCAGCAAGGCCAGCGCCTGGAGGGGCGTCAGGTTATTGGGTTCGATGCCTCGCAGCCGTTCCAGCGTCGGATGGGGTGTGACCTCGAAGAGGTTGAGTTGAATGGCGTCCGTCGCGGGCTTCGGGGCCTTGGCGCCGGCCCGCTCGGCAGTCCGGACGGTGATGGCGTTACCGACTTCGAGATCGAAGAGCAGTTCGCGGGCCCGCTGGACGGCTTCGGGGGGCAGGCCGGCCAACTGAGCGGCATAAATTCCGTAAGAGCGATCCGTTCCGCCGGCCACGATTTTATACAGAAACGTGATGTGGTCTTCGCTTTCATCGACGGCGACGTTGAAGTTGCGCACGCGCGCGTGAGCGCCTTCGAGGTCGATGAGCTGATGGTAGTGCGTGGCGAAGAGGGTTTTGGGGTTACAGCCGGGATGATTGAGCAGATACTCGACGACGGACCAGGCGATGGCGAGGCCATCGTAGGTGGACGTGCCGCGGCCGATTTCATCCAGGATGACCAGAGAGCGGTCGGTGGCGTTGTTGAGGATGTTCGCTGTCTCGCTCATCTCCACAAGAAACGTCGACTGCCCCTTGGTCAGGGCGTCCATGGCGCCGACGCGGGTGAAAATGCGATCGACAAGGCCAATGGTCGCCGAGCGGGCGGGGACAAAGGAGCCGACATGGGCCATGAGGGTGATGAGGGCGACCTGGCGGATATAGGTGGACTTGCCGGCCATGTTGGGGCCCGTGATGATGGCGATCTGGGTTCCGTCGTTGTTCAGGTCACAGTCGTTGGCCACAAACATGCGTTCGGCGTCCAAGGCTTCGA
>JADFCT010000056.1 GCA_017161665.1 Candidatus Sumerlaeota bacterium | reverse complement strand
GCCGGAAGCGGCTTCGGATGAACTGTTTATGACCGGTGACGCGCTCATGGCGACCTGGCATGAAGTGGGACCGCTCCTGTTGGCGGTGGGTGTTGGGAGCGCGATCGCCGCCCAATTTATGCGGCGCCACCCCATGAGCGCCATCGGCGATCCGCTTCATGAAAAGTCGATCCATTTTCACCTTTGAGGAGACCGTCGAATGATGAAATCCATCTTTCCAATCCGACTGTGTGGGATCGTTCTGGGCGCCATCCTGGCCTCGTCGGCTCTGGGACAAACCCAGCCACAGCCCGTTCCCGAGGGAACCATCGACATCATTGAGAAACTGGGCGATAGGGTATCGATTGATCTCCCCTTTCTGGATGAATCGGGCACAACCGTCACGATTCGCGAGCTGGCTCAGGGCAAGCCGGCGATTATTGCTCCCGTGTTCTATCGCTGCCGCGGCATTTGCCCGGTGACGCTCATGAGTATGCGCGAGGTGCTGGATCGCGTCCAAAAGGAGCCACTGGAAGATTTCGTGGCCTTCGCCATCAGTTTTTCACCCAGCGAAAGTCCCGAACTGGCGCGCGATCAAAAGCGCAACTACCTCATGGCCTTGGAGCGGGAATTTCCCGAAGACGGTTGGCGGTTTCTGGCCGACACAGCCGGCAGCGCCAAACAAATCTGCGACGAGATGGGATTTTATTTTCAAGACCTTGGCTCCGGTATGTACGATCACAAGGCTGCTCTGATCCTCGTCGCGGCCGATGGCAAGATTTGCCGGTATATTCGCGGCAATATGGCGTATTCCCCCATGGACCTGGCCATCGCCATTGACCGAACCGCCAACGGCGAAATCATGGAATCGATCTGGAAATCAGATCGCAGCCTGTGGGAAAAGTGTTTCGGCTATGACGCCAAGACAGGCGCGGGGCCGGTGATTTTGAAAGTGGCCGGGTTCGTGATGATCCTTTCGTTTATCGCTTTGGTGGTATTATTATTGAAGATGGGAAAGAAAGACAAGAACGCGACAACGCCCTGACGCGGATGGGCGCTCCGATCTGAAATATCTTTTTGAAAATGCAGGACACTTTCATGGCAACCACGACGATGACGCCTCCGGGCGCAATTCCAAACTACCTGACCTACCAGGGGCGCTTTCGTGGCATTCTTGGATGGCTCTTGAGTGTCGATCACAAACGAATTGGCGTGCTGTATCTCTGGTCAATCGTGATTTTCTTTTTGACTGGCGTGGCCTTGGGCGTGCTGATGCGGCTGGAGATGTTGACTCCCAAAGAAACGATCATGAGCGCCACGCAGTACAATGCCCTCTTTACGCTTCACGGCGTGATCATGATTTTTCTGGTCATCATTCCCAGCATTCCGGCCGTTTTCGGGAATTTCTTCCTGCCCTTGCAAATCGGAGCGCGAGATGTGTTCTTCCCGCGTTTGAATCTGCTGAGTTGGTATTGCTTTATGGGCGGCGGCGTCGTGGCTATTGTGGCGCTCTTTACGGGTAACGGCTTCCCGGACACGGGCTGGACCTTCTATATGCCCTATGCCGCCGAAACCTCCACCAATGTGGTCCTGGGGCTGACCGGCGCCTTCATCATTGGCTTTTCGTCTATCCTCACGGGATTGAACTTTATCACCACCGTCCATCGGATGCGGGCGCCGGGCATGACCTGGCGGCGGATGCCCTTGTTTGTCTGGTCTCTGTACGCCACGAGTTGGATCATGCTGATCTCGACGCCCATCCTGGGCATCACCCTGCTGCTGGTCATTGTTGAACGCCTCACCGGCCTGCCGATTTTCGACGCGGCCCAGGGCGGCGATCCCCTGCTCTACCAGCACTTGTTCTGGATTTACTCCCATCCCGCCGTTTACATCATGATTCTGCCCGCCATGGGTGTGGTCTCCGATATTGTGCCGACCTTCGCGCGCCGCAATATCTTCGGCTATAATTTCATCGCCGCCTCCAGTCTGGCCATCGCCGGGCTGGGCTCCCTGGTCTGGGGCCATCACATGTTCACCACCGGGATTTCCATGACCTCGAAAATCGTCTTTTCCTTCCTGACGTTCGTGGTGGCGATTCCCAGCGCCATCAAAGTCTTCAACTGGGTGGCGACCTTGTACAAAGGCTCCATTCACCTCGAGGTCCCCCTGTTTTATGTGATGATGTTCATTTTCCTCTTTCTCATCGGCGGCCTGACGGGCGTGCTCCAGGCTTCGCTGGGAGCGGATGCGCATGTGCATGACACCTATTTTGTGGTCGCGCACTTTCACTACGTTATGTTTGGTTCCACGATGATGGCCTTTTTCGCGGCCTGTCATTACTGGTTTCCCAAGATGTTTGGTCGAATGTATCACCGGGGAACCGCCCTGGCGGCGGCCCTGATTTTCTTCGTCGGGTTCAACGGATTGTACTTCACCATGTTCATTCTGGGTTATATCGGCCAGTCCCGCCGGTATTTTGAATATACGGACACCCCCGCCTTTCAAAATCTTCACGTGATGGCCACCGTGGGCTCGTGGATTCTGGCGACTGGCGTGGTGTTGATGTTCGCCAATCTGATCGGCTCCCTGTGGTTTGGAAAGCGCAGTTCGGCCAATCCCTGGGAAGCCCCCACGCTGGAATGGCAGACCGCCTCACCGCCGCCTTTTGAAAACTTTGAGACCATTCCAACGGTAACCCATCATGCGTATTATTTCCCAGGCAACCGACAGGCTTGAGACGCGATTGAGAGAAAGTGATGAGCGAAGAGATGGACACGCAAAACAATAGTGGGGCCGCGACGCTCCCTCATGCGGAACATTATGATCCCGAGGGAATAAAGATTGGCATGTGGCTCTTCCTGATCACGGAGCTGATGACCTTTGGCGGTCTGTTTATTCTGTACGCCATGCAGTCCTACACCTACCGCGCCGACTTCCTGGCCGCCTCCGGGAGTGAGTTGAGCCGCGCCATGGGCGCCTTCAACACCGTTGTTCTCTTAACGAGCAGCCTGACCATGGCCCTGTCCATCAACGCCATTCTTCAGGGCGCCCGCAAGCGCTCCATGGTCCTGCTGGGCATCACCATCGCCTGCGCGCTGATCTTTTTCGGGGTCAAGTATTTCGAATGGACCGCCAAGTTTCATCACGGCGTCTATCCCGGCTCGGAGCACTGGGTGAACGAGTTAAATAACGGAACCCGAACCTTCTTCACCCTCTATTTTTCGATGACCGGGCTGCACGGCGTCCACCTGTTCATCGGTCTGTGTCTGCTCATCTGGTGTCTGGTCCGAATCCAGAAGGGACAGATTACCCCTGAAAGACACATGATGCTGGAAAACTGCGGCCTGTTCTGGCACCTGATCGACCTGGTCTGGATTTTCCTGTTTCCGCTCTTCTACCTGATCGCATGAAAGGTACTCCCATGGACTCACCCGCTCATACCCCGCCCCTTGCCGACCGGATTTACGTCGCGGTCTATGGAGCGCTTCTGGTTTTGACCGCCATTACGGTCGGCGTCGCCTATCTGCCACTCGGCCCCTGGGCCACGGCCGTGGCTCTGGTCGTGGCCGGCTGTAAAAGCAGTCTGGTCCTGTGGTACTTTATGGGCATCCGAACCGATCCACCCATATTCCGCTGGATGCTGCTTTTTACGCTCGGCACATTCGTTGTCTTTCTGGTTATAACTTACACGGATTATCTGTTTCGTTAAAGGACGGTCACGACATGTTTGAAATTTCGTCCACAGTGGGCAAGGTCGATGACGCCTTTTATTACATCTTTGGCGTCTCCATTTTTTTCATCGTCGCCATCATGACGGTGATGATCTATTTTTTAATCCGTTACCACCATAAGCGCAATCCCGTGGCCACGGACATTGAGGGAAACCTCTGGCTGGAAATGACCTGGTCCCTGATCCCGTTGGGATTGACCATGGGCATGTTCTATTATGGCTGGCTGGCTTTCGTTCACGCGCGGGAAGCCGCCCCCGGCTCCACGGTCATTACAGCCAAGGCCCGCAAATACAGTTGGCTCTTTGAATATGAAAACGGCAAGCAAATGCCCGAGTTGATCGCGCCTGCGGGCCGCCCCGTGCTCCTGAACCTGGAAACGGAGGACGTGATCCACAGTTTTTTTCTCCCGGCCTATAAGATCAAAGAGGACTGTATTCCGGGCCAAACCAACTTTCTGACGTTTACGCCCTTCAAGGAAGGGATATATGATATTTATTGCACCGAATACTGCGGACTGGGCCACTCGGTCATGGGAACGCGCATTGTGGTAAAGTCATCCAAGGAATACGATCTGTGGTATCACAGCCCCCAGCGCCAACTGCCCATCGACGTCAACAAAGCCTTCGCCGGCTTCCCCGAGCAACTGGCTCGCGGCAAGACCGTCTATGAGACCTATTGCGCATCCTGCCATGGACTGCAAGGGCAGGGAGGACTGGTGGCTAATTCCCGCTCGTTCCAATCGGCCCAGGGATTCACACAGGGGAGCAAGGTCTCACAGATTTTCCGCACCATCACGGCGGGATTGAATGAAGATATGCCGTCTTTCGCTCACCTGGCAGCGGATGATCGATTGGCTGTCATCCAATATGTGCGCAACTTCGCCTCCGGCAATCCCATGGACACGGAAGAGGACAAAGCCGCTCTCGATGAAGCATTTTCCCTGTCCAAAGGTTCAGATGCCCCACCGGAAATCCCCATCGACGAGGCCATGCGCAAACTGGACAACGAATCCCGCTGGTCCGCTCCCGAACCGGCGCCGGCGCTCAACGCCCGGGAATATGAAAGCCTCGCCGAACAGTACCCCCTCGGGGCGCAAATCTATGCCTCCCGCTGCGCCCGTTGCCATGGGGCCCGTGGCGAGGGCGACATCCCGGTGGCAGCGCTGGATGAAATATTCCGATCCCGTCTGTTATCAACGGCGCTGAACAAGCCCAATCGCCCCTGGAGGGGTCAGGGCGCTCCGGCCTTCCGTGAACGCAGTCAGGACGTCGCCGCCGCCCTGGGAGGTGTGAAACCCAACTTCTCCACCCTGACCCAGGAGGAATGGGAATCACTCTATCTCTTCGCCATGGGCCTGACACCGGAGCGCTAGCCCTAGCAGCGGGCATCGCCCCCATTGACACACGCTCTCAAGCGAGGATTGCATGCCCTTTCCCACGCCGCCCCATATTACCATGGACCGACCGTACCGTACGACGGCGACCGGTGATTGGCTCATATTGACCAAGGCCCCCATCGCTTTATCCACCGCCATGGCCACTCTGGCGGGCTACTACCTGGCCGGGGGCCTGATGGACGGGCGTGGCTTGACCACGTCCCTGGCGGTGGCCCTGATGGGCGCGGGCGCCTGCGCCCTGAATCAATGGCAGGAAATGGATCAGGACGCCCGGATGGAACGAACACGCCGACGTCCCCTGCCCGACGGCCGTATCCAACCGGCGACGGCCTTGGTCATGGCCATGTCTCTGTTGGCCGTTGGATGGGGAGGGCTTGCTCTGGGCGGCGGAGCGGGCGCCGCCGGACTCGGCGCCTTGGCCGCCGTCGGGTATAACCTCATCTACACGCCCCTGAAACGCCATTCCTCCAATGCCGTGTGTTGGGGGGCGCCCATCGGGGCGCTTCCCCCGGCGATTGGCTGGTGCGCTGCGGGCGGTTCCCTCCTGGCGCCCCCCCTTATCGCCCTGGCCCTCTTTTTCCTGTTCTGGCAAATCCCTCACTTCCGGATTCTCCAAATCGCGGCGCAGGACGACTATCGGCGCGCCGGCTTCGCCTGTCTCCAGGCATCCGAAGCCAATACCCGCCGTTCCGCTCAGATCTTGCGTCGGACCATCCTCCTGACCCTTGTCACCGGCGCCGCCACACCCTGGGCCTTTGACGTTATCCCAGCCCATCACACCATCGGCCATGCCCTCCTGGCCCTCCTCTTCGGCCTCTACCTCTTCCGCCAACTGCGAGAACCGGCCCATGCCGCCCACCTCCGACGCGCCTTCCACGCCATCAACCAGTACGCCCTCTATGTCGTGCTGCTGTTGTGTCTGTTGCGATAGACGCTCAAACCCGACGCCCAAACAGGCGATGCGCGTCCCCCCCACCCCGATTGAGTCGAAAACGGGATTCGTCATTGCCTCACGCTCCCATTTATTGCACGCTCTTTGTTTTCAGTCGATATCGACAAGGAATCACTCCCAATGGTTGTTTACAGTCAAAACCGATCCGACGCCGCTGCGGCCTATTCCATGCGCTTCCCGCTGATTGGATTGGGAATAGCCATTCTGCTGTCCTGTGTGGAGCCGGCCTTGGATTTCAAACGGGGGATACTGGATGGGTCCGTCCTGCTGCGCGATTTCACCTGGTCTTTTCTGTTTCTCGGCCCCGCGCTTGTGGCCACTTCATCGGCGCTGAGCCTGCTTCCCTGGCTGACGTCACTTTTCAAAGGCGGCCCGGTATCGGGGATCTTCTGGTATGGAGCGCTGATCATCGCACTCCCGGCCCTGGTGGCTGAATCGGCCGGCTTGACCGACCGCTGGGCGCCATTCCGCCTCGTCAGCATTCTCAGGGCATCCATCTGGATTGGAGCCGTTTTTTTCATCGTCACCGCCCTGCGCGCCATGTTTTCCTCTGCGCCGGGGCGCCGGTGGATTCTGACGGCATCAATACTCTTAATTGCCCTTTGGGGCGCCTGTTTCTATTCATATCGAAGCCTGCGCGCCGCGCCTGACTACCCCGACGTAGCGGCAACCGCAGCCGGGCGGCCGAACGTCGTGCTGATCGTTTTGGATACGGCTCGCGCCGATCACCTTTCCTGCTATGGGTACCCCAAAGAGACGACACCGGCCATCGACGCCGTGGCCCGGCAAGGCCGCCGATATACCAATGTCCTTTCCCCTGGCATCTGGACGTTGCCGTCCCATGCGTCCTTTTTCACCGGATTGCCCGTCAGCGCCCATGGTTGTACCTGGACGCGGCCCTATCTGGACCCCGCCCACCACACACTGGCCGAAATGCTGAGCGAGGCCGGCTATCAGACGGCAGCCTTTTCGGCCAATCCCATCCTGGGCGCGAGCCGATACTTTGACCAGGGATTCGACCATTATTGGTCCAAAGGCGCGGAAACGCCCTTTATTGACACGTTGGTTGAGCAACTGATGGGCGACCCACTCTGCCGCCTCTTTGAAGAAGACATGCGCGAGGCCCTGTCCCGCTGGCTCCGCCGGGATTACTCTCCGACGAAACCTTTCTTCTTATTCCTGAACTACATTGCCCCCCATGCGCCCTATGCGCCACCGAAATCCGGACTCCAATGGACGGATGAAGAGACCTGGCGCCATTGGGCCACGACCGACCACATCGCCCTGAAGTACCGCTATATGCTGACCGATCCCTCGGCCCTGTCTGCCACGGATATTGCGGAATTGGAATCGCTGTATGACGAGGAACTGGTCGCCATGGACCGGGAAGTGGGGCGGTTCCTGGACTTTATGGACCAAAACGGTCTGACGTCCAACACCCTGACCATCATTACATCGGATCATGGCGAACATTTCGGCGAGCACGGATTGATGGGCCACGTCTATTCCCTGAACGAGTCATTGGCGCGTGTGCCCTTGATCGTTCGATATGGCGAGAACGTTGCCCCTGGAACAGAAGACCGGCTGGTTCAAAGTCACGATCTTTTCCCCACAATCCTTGAGACAGCGGGCATCGACTGGACGCCAGCGCCCGAGCATAACAGCCAAAGTCTCCTGGCGCCCCCCACGACAAACACAGTCCGGCGCCTGGCAATTTCAGAATACCTCGCCCCGGAACCCATCATGCTGGCCCATTTTATCTGGACGGAGGCGAATCACGATTTCACACCCTGGTTCCGAACCCTCCGCAGCGCGCAACGGGGGGCGCTCAAATTCATTCGCTGGTCGGATGGCGAACGGGCCTTGTTCGATGTCGGCGCCGACCCAATGGAAACGACCAATCTGTGGCCGGCCGATTCCATTACGACGGACAGCGCCGGCCAAGGGCTGGAACGCGATCTGGACGCTTGGCTCGGCTCATTTGATCACTATCGCCCCACGCCCCTCGCGCCTGAAATCATTCGCCCTACCCCACCCGATGTGGTTCAGGGTATGAGAGGCCTGGGGTATGCGCGTTGACAAAGGCAGCCGGGCCCACCACATGGGACACCCCCATCGGCGGGGCCATGGGAGTGTCGCCTAAAGGAACACCACCCCGACATCGCGCCAAACAAGCGTAAACAAAACGCTATCGATTTCGTTTAACTCTATGACCCGATCAGATCCGGGAGGAAATAACTTGGCGTCGCCCGACAGTGAATTCGACCGACTGATCGCCCCTTTGCGCAAGCGAATGGTTCACAGCATCTGGCGCGTGGTGCGCGACGCGGATGCAGCGGAGGATGTCGTTCAGGAAGTCTGTATATCGATTTTGAAAAACTTGAAGCGGATCCGAAAGCACCCCCGTCCGGAGGCGTTGATCCTGCGCACTTGCGTCAATCGTGCGATCGACTATCTTCGGACGAATCGACGGCGACGAGAATGTTCCGTGCCTTACCTCGAAGAAACGGATCAACGGGCGACACAGGACAACCCGGCGGAATCGCTGGCGGTTCGACAGCGCCATGCCCATGTGATGGCGGCTATTGGGCGGCTGCCCCCGCGGGAAGCGGAGGCCATCGTCCTTTATGCCGTGGAAGACCTCGCCTATCCCGACATCGCCTCGGCCATGGGCTGCCGGGAAGCGACGGTCCGCGTTCTTGTTTCCAAAGCCCGCAAGCGCCTGCGCGCCGAATTTGGCCGCATCGGCCTATCGAATGCGGATTCCTTATGAGAGAGGGTCATGAGCGGCCTTCGGCGGTCACAACATATGATGAAAATGACGTCGAGGCCCAGCGCGATGGCTTCTTTTTCAAACGTCAAGGCGCGATGACGCAAAGCACGCCGGGGCGCGGCGCGGTGGAATCTTTTTCAAACGTCAAGGCGCGATGACGAAAAGAACGGTGGGGCGCGGCGCGATGGCTTCTTTTTCAAACGCCAAGGCGCGAAGACGAAAAGAACGGTGGGGCGCGGCGCCGCTGTCGGATAAGGCCCGCGCCCCAGAAGCCAAACTTCCGCCAAGCCCCGAAGGCGGCGGCATATACCAGCCCAGGGTGGAGCGACCGATAGGGAGCGGAGCCCTGGGTCTGCGGAAACGCAAATGAGGCGCCGGCGCGATTTTTGCCGCGCAGCGCGCAAAAAGCGTGACGGCGCCGACGGCCATCCGCCAGGATATTCACATTTTAGAACGAGATGACGCGCATTGTCAGGTAAAGAGTGGAAAGGATGAATCGATGAAACACTCAAATTCCAGGGAGCCGGCGCCCGCCCTTCCGCCCGAAGACCAAATCATCCGAAAAGCAATGGACGCGACGCCTCCAGAAGAAATCGAAGCGCAGTTACTGCGCCAAATCGACGACCTCCGCCCCGGGATGGAGGCCGCCGGAGTCGGATGGGCGCGCGATGGATTCGGTCTGTGGCGGGCCCCACGCCGCCTCGCCTTCGCTGGCGCCCTGAGCGGCTTGGCCGGCCTGTTCCTCTTGTTCCTGATCCTGAGTCAATCGACGCTGACCTGGGCCGAGGTCGTGCAGCGTTTCAAATCGATCCGCTATTTCCATGCCTCCGTCGTCATCACGCCCGATCCCTTATCCCCCCCTGAGCGGATTGAGGTCTGGGTGGCCGGCGACGGACGCGCGCGCCTCCATCAACGAGACCATGTTGTTTTTGCCGAGAACCGAAAAGTGATGGGCGTCTTTAATGTCCAAAGTCAGCAGAAAATCGATGGGATCGATCCGGAAGGTGGGGACTGGGCTAACCTCAAACTAGATGAAACAATGGACCTGGTCAACATCCTGGGGCGGATTGACGAATTTTCGCTTCCCGCTTTGATCACGTTCTTTGGCGGAGAATTCCTATCCGACCCCTTGCCGAATTCCGACGCGTCCATTGCTGAGGACATGCAAATCTTCGACAGCCAATCAACGCAGTCCAATGAATGGATGCGGGTATGGGTGCTCAAAAGTAGCGGCCTGCCCATCCGCTTTCGAAATTGGAGTCCGCGTAACGGCAGTCACGTGGACGTCACCTTCGACTTTACACGCGAACAGCCGGCGGAGGCCTTCGATCCATCCCGATACGACGAAGTATTGAAACAGGCATCCGACACATCGACCCGCCTATACGGGCTGTTGAAAGATCCCGGCGGCAAGACGATGTAGACGATTGGGTCTTATTCTGTTCCATCGTCCCGAGGTTCCGGGGGGGGATCAGCGCGATTGGGCGCCATCTCGATACGCGCGTTATCGGGACTGAGAAAGACGACGACGTTTTTTTGAATCTCCAGAACACGATACCCCTTGACCCATTGATCCGGGTGCACTTGGTCATTATTCACCACGGCAAAGGGACGAACGGGAGACCAGAAAATGCCCATCACCTTGAGATCTTGACGCGCCTTTTCGAAATCCATCGCCGTCGCCGCTCGCCACGGGGTCGGCGCTGGAGGATTTTGGACCGTTGAGGGGGAATCCGGCGTGGGAACGAGGGCCGGCGCCGGGGACGGCTTCGGAGAGGGGAGGGCGGCGGCGATCGTCACGGGCGGCTGTGCGGGATTCACCGCAGGATTCGGATTGGATTCCGGGGGCGCCATGCCGGCGGCCAAGCCCCCCTCTGAAGGCTTTGAACGATTCATCAGGGCCGCGAAGTCGTCGGAACGGAAATAGATCCAACCGGCCAGAGCCATCAGCGAGATCAGCGTGACCGCAAACAATGCGGTGATGCCCCAGACGATACGCATCAAAAAGCGCTTTTCACGTTCGGCGATTTCCTTCTCGCGCCCGTGGTCCCGTCGCTCCTCCTCCAGCAAGCGCCCCCATTTGACTTCAGGATTTTTATGCTTTTCCGTATGCGCCTTCTTCAGCGCCTTGAGTATGATACTCATTGAAAGTCGTCTCCTCCCGGCCGCCCCACCGCTTATTCCGCATTCAAAAAGAGCCGGGGATGTTTTTCATCGGCATGCAATGCCAACGCATAACAGGTGATGGGGTCCATATCGCCGGTCACCTTGATTTTGAATTGGCGCTGAAATTTTTCCACAGAACTTGCGGTATTCGTATCATAGATTCCGGAGGATCGGCGCCAGGCAAATTCGTTTTTTCGCAAATAATCCTGAAGCGACGTGACCGATTCACTCTCCAGACCACGGTAAACAAAAGACCATCCCTGGGGATCACGGTAGAGAACCAAGACTTGTTCCACCTGGTCGGCCAGAAGGTCCCGGCGCACGGTCCGCACGCTGGCCCCGATCAAAGGATCGATCACATATAACGCCTCGCCCTGCGCGTGCGCCAGCAACACATAGTCCGAAAAACGCCCTGTCGCGGCGCCGGGGCCGTCCTTTTTGATCTGAATCAAAAAGGGGGCGTCCCAGCGCATAATTTCGTCCAGGGGCACGCCCTTCAGCCAGGCCACGCGCAACGCATTGTCGGCAAAATACTCACGCTCAATATATTGGCGCGCTTCCCGTTCGCCTCCGTTTCGGAAAATCGCCACATCGTCCATGTCCTCTCCCCATCGATCCAGAAGCATCAGGAAAGAAGCGGCCAAGGCATGGCGCGGTTCATTGACCTTCATGTATCGGACAGGACGCTCCACCACGCGGCCTTCGAAAAACCTCCAGACTTGCGCCTCCGACCATCGGGGCGGGACATCTTTTGGGGTCGGCGTCGGTGTGGGAATCGGAGTCGGAGCAGGGAACGGGGAGACATCCAGCGGCGCAAGGGTGGCGGCAGGCGGACTCCACACCGGCGGGGGGGGCGGCGGCGGGAAATCCAATGTGGACGATGGCGACGGTACGGGCGTTGGTGTCGGCGTCGCCCCGGGGAGAGGTGTGGGCGTCGGAAACACCGTATATCCTATCACCGGGACGTTTCCCTCTTGCCCCCCCCCGACCAGAAAAGCCAGATACACAGAACCGGCAATACACACGAACGCCAGAAGGCTCAACCCCACTCCCGTCAGGAAAGAGCGAAACCACGAGCCCTTCCGCGGTTTGCGCGCCACAGGGGGCGGCGCAGGGTCCGTCTTCTCATCCACTTCAGCCACCGCCGCTTCGGCAATGGACGCGTTGATGACATACACACCTTCCGCGTAGCCAGCCAGCAGAATCCGATCACAGACTTTGTTGATTTTTCGTGGCACGCCCCTCGAATAGGCAAAAATGATTTCCAGGGCGCCCGGAGTAAACTCAATGTCGATATGCGCACGCGCCACATGCAACCGATGCCGAATGTATGCAACCATCTCATCTGGCGTCAGCGGGGTGAGATGGTACCGAACCGTAATGCGCTGATTCAATTGCTCCAGATCGACAGCCCGCAGGAGATCCACCAGTTCCGGCTGGCCAATCAAAACGATCTGGACCAGCTTGTCCGTTTCCGTTTCCAGATTGGACAACATCCGCAGCTGCTCCAGAGCGTCCCGTGACAGGTTCTGCGCCTCATCGATCATGACGACCACCGAGGCCCCCTGGGCGCGTTGTTCCAAAAGGAACCGATTCAGAATATCGACCAGCACTTTCTTTGATGTTGAGTCGGCGGGAAGGCCGAATTCATCATTAATCGCCTGCAACAGTTCCAGTTCCGAGAGAAACGACTGAAGGATGACGGCAATATGGACGCCTTCCTGATCCAGTTCACTCAGCAATGAGCGAATAATCGTCGTCTTTCCGGAGCCGATTTCGCCGGTAAGGAGTATGAAACCCTTTTGTTGCTCAATGCCGTAAAGCACATTGGCCATGGCTTCCCGATGCCGTTCGCTGTAATAAAGGAACCGGGAGTCAGGAGTCAGGTTGAAAGGCGGTTCGGCCAGCCCATAGAACTTACGGTACATGCAGGAATCCGAAACA
>JADFCT010000055.1 GCA_017161665.1 Candidatus Sumerlaeota bacterium | reverse complement strand
AGGACTCTTGAAGACAACAGCGAATTACGCGAGAAAATAAAATCCGTCCAATCCCAACCGGCCGACTTTTTCAAGATCAATATTGGCGATGGAATCACGCTGGACAGTTGGATGATCAAGCCCGCCGATTTTAACCCGACACGTAAGTACCCGGTTTTTATCTATGTGTACGGCGAGCCGCATGGACAGACGGTGCTCGACTCTTGGGGAAGCGCCCAGGCCGATTTTCATCGCGTCATCGCGGAACTCGGCTACCTGGTGGTCTCGATCGATAACCAGGGCACACCGGCGCCCAAAGGCGCCGCTTGGCGGCGGGCCGTTTTCGGCAGTCTGGGACCATTGTCAACGGAGCAACAGGCGGCGGCCTTGAAGGAACTCGGAAAAAGCCGGCCTTATGTCGATTTGTCCCGAGTCGGCATCTGGGGATGGAGCGGTGGCGGGTCCAACACGCTGAACGCCATGTTCCGAAAACCCGATTTGTATCAGGTGGGGATTGCGGTCGCCCCCAAACCACAGCCCCATCTATATAATGCCTGGTTTCAGGAAATCTACATGGAAACCCAAGAGAGCAATCCGGAAGGGTATCGCCGGTCCGCTCCCATTAATTTCGCCGAGGGGCTCGAAGGCGCCTTGCTGATTATCCACGGCACGGGAGAGACCAACACCCACCTTCAGATTACGGAGGGACTGGTTGATCGACTCATCGAATTGGGCAAGCCTTTCGACTACATGGCCTATCCCAATCGCGACCATGGCATTCGCAAAGGGCCAGGCACATCGGTTCACTTGCGCCTTCTGATCACACGGTATCTGATCGATCATCTGTCGCCAGGGCCGATGTAGGCCGAGCGGGATATCGTTTGCTTCAAATCACTGAGAACCGATTCCTTCCAGCGTTTTAATTCTGACTGCATTTGCTCCACCCGTTCGCCTTGGGATTGGGCAAGGTTCTGTTTCTCGGCGGGATCGTTGATGATGTCGTATAATTGGTTGCCCTTGGGTGTTTCAATCAGTTTGTAGCGCTGCTCCATCCATGCGGCTTCAGATCCATTTTTGTTCAGGAAACCGATCGGCTTCGCGCGTTCCATCCTCTCACCCCGAATGGCTGACCACATGCTGAGGCCGTCATAGACACGATCCGCCGGCAGTGGGATATTCACTGCCTCCAGGATGGTTGGAAAGTAGTCCGTTGTGACACATGGCGCAGTGACAGTCGCCGGCTTTTTGATTTGTCCGGGCCACACCAACAGTCCCGGCACACGTATGCCTCCTTCGTTGATGGAGAGTTTATATCCTGACAATCCCCCATTGGAGCCGACATGTCGCGGCGAACCCTGTCGCGCCGGCCCATTGTCGGAACAGAACCATAACATGGTGTTTGCGGCGATATCGAGTTGCTCCAATTCTTTTCGCAGCCGTCCCACTTGTTCGTCCATCGCGGTGATACAGGCGTAATAATGCTGCTCCTTTTCAGGACGATCTTTGTACAGAGCGCGATACTTTTCACCCCCCACGACCGGGGAATGGGGTGTATGAAACCAGATGACGGCCAGAAAAGGCTGATGGGCGCCTGCGGCCTTTCGAATAAACGGGATGGCGCGATCCATTATCACTCGCGAATCATCACCGCGCATGTTCTGCGTTTCGATTTGCCCCGGCCCCGTGAAATAATCATTCCCATACGCTTTTTCCCTGGCGACTCTGGTCGATTGTGTCTGCTTTGGTGAGCCTGGATCGATCAGAGGATCCCAGGTGGGGACTTTGGATTCCGTGACAAAAGAAACATCCACGCCTCGTTCCCAGGGCGGGCAATAATACCGAAGCGGGTCCTTTGCAAAATCTCCCCAGCGATTTTGATCATCCTTCAATTTTGTCAAGGTTCCCAGATGCCATTTCCCGAAATGTCCCGTTGTGTAGCCGTGCTTTTTCAACAGATCGCTGATAGGGATTTCATTCCGTTCGAGCCTTCCCGTCATGGCGTAAGTGATCCCGTATCGATAGGGATGACGACCTGTATAGCAACTACCCCGGGTGGGTGAACACATGGCGGCAGCCGAATAGAAACGGGTAAAGGTAATGCCCTCTTTACTCATCTGATCGAGGTTCGGCGTTTTCAAATACGGGTGGCCGTTATACCCTGTATCGCCCCACCCCAGATCGTCGGCCATGCAAAGGATGATATTGGGTCGTTCGGAAAAGTCGGCAGCAGGGATCTGCGAAAGCCCCCAAGAGCAAAGACATAAAAGCGCCATACCTGTTCGGATTGCGTGATGCATGGATGCCTCCATGAAAATGGGTTTTCCAAATGCAATGATGCCAACTCAGTGTTTCGAAAAAGGCCGCCGCCGTCAAGTCCTCATCCAGATTCAAAGCCCTTTGACATTCGCCGCCCCCTTGCATAGGATCCCAATCCTAACTTATTCGGGAGGAAGAGAATGGGCGATCTGAATCAATCTTATGCGAAGGGAGCCTCCGGCGCCGTCATGCTTCTACTGTGGATGCTTCTGATGGCCACCGGCCCCCTTGCGTATGCAACCGATCTTGGCAGTCGTCAGGGAAAGCAATGGTTCCCTTTTTTGGAGTGGACCATTGAAAATCCAACCTGGTCTGGCTCGCCATTCGACGTGGTCGCCACTGCGACATTCACCCACAGCGCCAGTGGAACCATCCACAGAACGGGAATGTTTTTTTGTGGTGACAAGCAATGGGCCTTTCGATTTACCGGCACAGAAACCGGGCAATGGACTTTTGTCACGTCCAGCGCAGACAAAGACCTGGACGGGCACACCGGCGTCGTCCTCATTGATCCGAATCCTCTGCCGGAAGCCCATGGTTTTCTCAAGGCCTTTGGCGACAAATGGGGGTGGCAGGGCACGGAACAGGCCTTCGTCCCCCAACTGGCCATGTGGGACTATCTCGCCGGAACCAATTCACCCAAAACATTTCATAACCGGCCGGAATTGATTGACGAAAAAATAAAAATCTTCATCAGCGAGTTGGGTTTCAGCGGATTCAACCTTCCGGTCATCGGCGGGCGTTGGTTTGATATGGATGCCCCCACTGACTCCATTCATTCGAAGATGACCGAACCAGACCCTCGGACTTTCGAAGCGCTGGAGTTGCTCATTACCCGTACCCATCGTGCTGGAGGCTTTGTTCATATCTGGCCGTGGGGAGATGATTCCCGTTCACAAACGCCACGGAGTCTCACCGGTGGAATCAACGGCCCCATTGACCAAAGGCTCCAACGGTACATCGCCGCGCGGCTGGGACCGATTCCAGGCTGGAGCATGGGGTATGGATTCGATCTGGATGAATGGGTCTCCGCGGATGCCGTTCGGAAATGGCGAAACACCATGCGAGGCGAAATGGGTTGGCCTCATTTTCTGGGCGGGCGTCCCGTCGGCCCTAACCGGGGATTGGATCATTCGGAAAATGCCCAATGGAATCAAGGGCTGGACTATAGCAGTTATGAGCACCATCAACCCTCTTACGAGGTCTATGTGGCGGCCCTCGAAGCCCTTCCCGGTCAGCCAGTTATGTCCGAAGACCGCTTTCGCATTCGCGAAAGCCCCTATCCGGACAAGGACTATGACGAAACGAGGATGCGGCGGGGGCTTTATCATTCAACTCTCGCCGGTGGCGTGTCCAATATCTGGGGGATTCATCCGGACATGAGCCCCGGTGGCGTCTTTCGGAACAAAGCGCAGATAAAAACCTATGCGACTTTCTTTCACGGTAAAGGCCGTTTTCTGAAAGATATGGCGCCAGCAAACGCGCTGAGTTCGGATCAGAGCACACGCGTGCTTCTCAGCCCGAAAACACAAAGCCTTGTTCTCTATCGAGAAGAGACCCGCGCAATAAACATCGATCTGAGTCCATTCAAGGACAGTCAGCCGGCCGTCGCCGTCGATACGAAAAAAGACTATTCCGAGATCGCGCTGGGCTACCTGTCTCCGAAGAATCAAACGATCGACCTGCCTTATGCATCGGACTGGGTGGTGGCCATCGGGGCCTTTGGCGAGACCACTCCCGAGTCGCCTCGCCCCATCGGAGAGCCGATTTTTATCAGTGGCCAGGATGGCTATGACACCTATCGCATCCCCGCTCTGGCTGTAACGAATGCAGGAACGGTTCTGGCCTTTTGTGAGGGACGCCGGAACTCAAGAAGCGACACGGGCAACATCGATCTTCTCCTGCGCCGCTCCACAGACAATGGACAGACGTGGGAATCGCAACAGACCCTTTGGGATGATGGCGACAACACCTGCGGCAATCCTTGCGTTGTGGTGGACCGCGAAACCGGGACCATCTGGCTGCTCATGACCTGGAATCGGGGCGATGACCACGAGAACGAAATCATCGCGCAGACGAGTACGGACACACGCCGTGTGTTTGTTTCTCATTCCCGGGACGATGGCAACACCTGGAGTCGGCCAAAAGAAATTACCACGGACGTCAAGCAGCCGAACTGGACCTGGTACGCCACCGGACCCGGCAGTGGCATTCAACTGCGGACGGGCCCTCATGCGGGGCGGCTCGTGATTCCCTGCGATCACATTGAAGCGGGAACAAAAAACTACTACTCGCACGTGATTTTTTCCGATGACCACGGGAAGACCTGGCAGCTCGGCGGCTCCACACCGGAACACCAGGTCAACGAGTGCGAAGTTGTCGAATTACCCGAAGGCCGATTGATGCTGAATATGCGGAACTATGATCGGTCGAAGAAAAATCGTCAGATCGCTTTCAGCGACGACGGCGGCGAAACTTGGACGAATCAGGGATTTGATCCCATCCTGGTGGAACCCATCTGTCAGGCGGCCATCGAACGGCTTTGGAAGGCTCCAAATGAGAGCGCCGCCACCATCGTCTTCAGCAATCCGGCCAGCCCGAATGGCCGTGTCAACCTGACCGTTCGTCTCAGCCCGGATAACGGCCAGAGTTGGCCGAAAGCGGTTGTCCTCCACCCTGGCCCGACGGCCTATTCGGACTTGGCCCTATTGAAAGACGGTTCAGTAGGTTGTCTATATGAAGCGGGGCAGAAATCCCCCTATGAACGCATCGTCTTTGCCACACTTCCCGAGTCTTCATTTCAATAATACGATTGCCCTGAAGTTTTGGAGAATCGACTTTAAGAATACCCATTCGCCGTCGGCATTCGGCGCGTCCAAAGAAGGAGAAACATCATGACCGTCCGTCTCGATCGTCGTCAATTCATTGGGGCCACTCTCGCGTCGAGCGCTTTTACGCTGGTCCCCCGAAGCGTCCTGGGAGGTCCCGAATATGTGGCGCCCAGTGAGAAAATCACCCTGGCCCATATTGGCATGGGCACTCAGGGATTCAATGAACTCGGGGGACTGCTGGACGATCCCCGGATTCAAATCGTGGCTGTTTGCGATCCCAACCGGGATAGCAACGATTATGTGGAATGGGGCCGGAACGGCATCCGGAATCGAATCCGGAATTATATGGGGAATCCGTCATGGGGCGCCGATCGACGGGGCTGTCCGGGGGGGCGTGAAGTCGGCCGACAGGTCGTTGACGCCTACTACCAGAACCATCGCGGCGCCGGAACCGGAACGGGCTGTCGGGCTTACGCTGACTACCGCGAACTTCTGGACACTGAAAAGGACGTGGACGCAGTCAAAGTCATGACGCCCGATCACCTTCATGCCACCATCGCTATTACAGTCATGAAAAAAGGCAAGCACGTCCTGATGCACAAACCCATCGCCAATCGTCTGGCCGAAGGGCGGCTTGTCCTGGAAACGCAACGTCAGACAAAACGGGCGACCCACCTGCTGGCGTATGGCAGCGGAGCAGACAACGGACGGATCGCCGAAAAAATCAAGCAGGGGGTCATTGGCCCCTTACGCGAAATCCATAACTGGAGCAACCGCCCCGTCTGGCCACAATATCCGGTAATCCCCTCGGACCGGCCGCCCATACCGGAAGGTTTCGACTGGGACTTGTGGCTGGGACCAGCCGAGGAGCGCCCCTATCATCCCCATTATACCCATACTGTTTTCCGTGGCTGGTATGATTTTGGCGGCGGCTCCATGGCCGATATGGGCATTTACAGTCTCTGGCCCATTTTCGTGGCTCTGGAACTGGACGCGCCTGTCAGCGCCCAAGCCTGGGCCTCCCATACCTGCGCCATCACGGACCATGTCAGTCATAAGGTTCACAATGATTATTCCTATCCCGCCGCGTGCAATATCCGACTGGAATTTGCAGCGCGAGGCGACCAACCGGCTCTGGACTTGTTCTGGTATGATGGCGGCATGAAACCCCGGCTTCCACGTGAGGTCGAAGCCCATGACATCGAGATGAGTCCGGAGGGGATCCTGTTCGTCGGCGATGAGGGGATCATTCTGGCCGGCTTCCATGGCGAGTCTCCCCGATTGTTTTCAAAAGGGAAAGTGGAATCACTCAACCTGGAAGATGGGCCGGCGCCGGCAGACGCCGGCGCTCAGCGCCATGAGGGATGGATTCGGGCCTGTCAGGGAGGAGCGCCCTCTCCGGGGGCCTTTGAAAAGGCCGCGTCCATCACGGATGCCGTCAATCTGGGAACGGTCGCATTGCGAGCCGGGAAAAAGATTCGATTTGACAGTCAGGCAATGACCATCATCAACGCGCCCGACGCGAACAAATACCTCACCCGCGTTTATCGAAAGGGATGGGAACTGTAGAAAACATCAGTCCAGATCATCCACCAGGCTCATGCCGGGGTCAGCGACCGCCTCGTTGGCCCCGGCGCCTTTTTTCTCCCCAGTCAACCGGCGAACGTAACGCCAGTAAAGTCCCATCGGAAGAGGCGTCGCAAGGGCAGCCACCCATCCGGCCAGGGAATCGGGACCCTGAAGCGTGATCACGCCGGCGATGGCCACATGGATGGCCATGATCACACACCAGAACCATCGAACCGTTCGATGGGAAGCGCCGGCGTCCAAATGTCTTTGATAAAGATGTTCGTGGTGGGCCTGAAACACATTCGCGCCCTTCATATAACGACGGACGATGGTATAGCCTGTGTCGAACAGAAACGGAAAAAAAAGCGCAAACGGCGCTGTCAGATCCATTCGAAAGGACTCGCGAAAAAACACCAGCGCCAGCATCCCCAACGCCAATCCGGAAAACTGTGAACCACAATCGCCCATAAACGTCTTGCGTTCCTGAGCCAGCCAGACATTACGGCGATGGAAAGCCAGAATGGCCCCGGCGTATGCGGCCAGAATGAGTATCAACACTTCCCGTCCCGGCATCCATCGCCCCATGGCAATGGCAAATCCCGTCAAGATGGCCACCGTAAACACGGAAAGCATCCCATCGCTGCCATCCATAAAATTGCAGACATTCATCATCCAGAACAACCCCGCAAAAACAATGGGAACACCAATCAGGTTCGGGAGTGGGATATAAAGTCCCAAGACACCGACCTTGCCCAGCCCGCCCACCGCTGCGGCGCCCAGAGCCGCAGCGACAATCTGGCCCATCAACTTGGGACCAACCGGCAGGTTCCGAACATCGTCCCAATATCCCAGGCCAACGGCCACGGCGCCCCCCAGAATCAGGCCACCCAAGACCGCTTGAAAAAAATCCGTCATCGCCCCGCCGGCCAGCCATAAAGCCAGCCACCCCAACAAGGCGGCGGCAAGAACGACACCAGCCACGCCCAGCCCCCCCACGCGAGGCGTGGGGGTGGAATGAGAACCACGGTCGGTCGGATGATCCAGAGCGCCAGTGGCGTGCGCCCGACCAATCATGCGTTCCAGAATCCAGTCACAGGCGTAAAAGCCCAGGGGACCGGCCAGGGCAATAATAATGAAATCGGCAAATGACATGGGGATCCAAGACTCCGTTTTCAGGTTACTCCGCAGGACGGATTTCGCTAAAATAATCAAAGATTATTTGCGCCAAGGCCGGAGAGACTCCAGGCGTTGCCGTCAGTTCCTCCAGGCTAGCCTTCCGAACACCACTCAACGAACCAAATCGCTTCAACAAAGTCCGACGTCGCGAAGGCCCGACACCGGGAATCATGTCCAAAGCGGAGGTGATTGTGGCGGCATGGCGCGTTTTTTTGTGATAGGTGATCGCGAAACGATGCGCTTCATCACGAATGCGTTGCACCAAGAATAATGACGCATGATTCGCCTTGAGAACCACCGGATTCTTGCGTCCCGGCAAAAACAGCCGTTCCGCAGTCCGTATGCCGCCCGCCTCGTCTTCTTCCACCGCCCCTTCCGCCTTCATCTTCTGCCGTCGTCCCGGGTCAGCCGTCTCTTTAAGGCGACTTTTGGCCAGACCGGCCACAGGAATCTCCCCCACCCCCCAATCCTCCAGGACCGACACCGCCACCGCCAGTTGCCCCAGTCCCCCATCGACGATGACCAAATCCGGTGGCTCTTCGTCTTCTTCGGTCAATCGTCGAAATCGCCGGCTCAGCACCTCGCGCATGGAGGCGAAATCATCGGTCCCTTCCACGGTTTTGACTCGATAGCGGCGATAGTCATCTTTTGCCGGTTTCCCGTCCAGAAAGACCACACGCGAGGCCACGGTCGCGGATCCCCCGAAGGTCGAAATATCATAGCATTCGATCCGTCGCGGCGGTTGGCTCAGATTGAGTTTTCGACTCAAATCCCGCAGGGCTTCCTCCGTGACGCCTTCTTCGCTCAGGGCCCGGCTCAACCGATCGCGGGCGTTGGCCCGGGCGATTTCAACAATTCGGATCCAATCGCCTCGTTGTGGCCGGCGAATTTCACAGGCCCCCTCGCGGATGCGCCCGAGATACTCAGCCAGCAAGGGTTCGTCAAACGGTGTTTCTGCCGTGAGCAACAATGGCGGCGCTTCTTGCGTTTCGCCATAGAACTGAGTGATGAAGGCGTTATAGATCTCATCGAGCGGAAGGCCATTGTCTTTTTCCACAAAAACGCGCGTGTCGTTCAAAAGGCCGTCTCGATAGGCCAACCAGGCGAAACACAACCGTCCTCCTTCGGCATAGTGGGCCAGACAATCCGCTTCCAAACCGGGCGCCAGCGCCACACGCTGCTTGCGAACCGTCGCCTCCAGATTCACAATGCGATCCCTCAATTCCGCCGCCTTTTCGAACTCCATCCGTTCGCTGTAGCGCAGCATCCGTTCCCGCAGAACTCGGACGACCTCTTCGTGGCGCCCCCGCAAGACCCCCACGGCTTCCTCAACCAGACCAGCATACTCGGCGCGCGACACGTCCAGGCAACAAGGAGCGCAGCATTTGCCAATATCGTACAGGATGCAGGGGCGCGAGCGATTCATCAGAACGCGATCCGCGCATTGACGGAGGGGAAAAAACCGATGAATGAATTTCAGCGTTTCCCGAGCCGCCGTCCCCGACGGATAGGGGCCCAGGTATAGAGCGCCGTCCCGTCGTCGTTTGCGAACGATCTCAAATCGCGGCCAAGTGGCTTTGGGATCCATTCGAATGGAAAAATACGTGATGTCGCTGCGCAACATGAAGTTATAGCGCGGCTTAAACTTCTTGATCAGCGTATTTTCCAGCAAAACCGCCTCGTTCTCAGTTTCAGTGAGGATGGTGTCCACCACGGTAGTCCGGGCCATGAGAAACGGAATCTGCGCTCGGCCGTCACCACCACGAAAATAGGAACGAATGCGGGCGCGCAATCGCCGGGCCTTGCCGACATAAATGACCTTTCCCGCGCCGTCTTTCATCAGATAGACGCCCGGTCCCGTCGGCAGACAAGCCAGCCCTTCCTTGATCTCCTGGGGATCTAAAGAGACTTCCATCCCCTTGCGCCCTTTCCTTGAATATCCGTCTCCCCTATCCTGTCCGGTCTGCTGTTGATTTACCGTTGTTTCGTTTTTTGACTCAAGGGGGAAAATGTCCAACGCCCAAATGGCTCACAGAGCCTCGCAAGAATCACTCTTGAACCCCCGCGCAGGATGGGATTAGAAAACACCATCAATGAGGGGCATACGGCGGTGATTCGACAACGAAACCGTCCGCCCAACACCTGAGAGGGCCAGTGATGTATCATAAATTAGCTTTCATTGCATGTTTATTCTTTTTTGCCACAAATCATGGATTTGCGCTGCTTCAGACGACTTCCGACGAAACCAGCGCGAACGCCGAATCCACTCGCCAGACAATCGAAAACCCAGCGATTCCGACACCCGCATCCACACCCCACCGTACGCTTTCGAAAGAATCGCGTCCCATGGTTGTCGCCGCCATTGCGGATATTGAACTGACCCGGCAACAATTGGCCCGGCTGATTCAGCCATATATGAATAAAATGCTCGAACAGATCAAGGAACAGAACGGGCTGGATCTCAAGGCGAAACTGGTGGAACTCCGCGTCAGTCCGGCGCCGTCTCCCGAAGAATACGAGAAGTATTCGAACATGTATAAACGCCTGAAGCGGTACTTCGAAGAAAGTGTTACCCATGAGTGGCTACGAACCAAAGCCTTGGTTTATAAAGCGCGACAGGAAGGCGTTACACTGCCCGGCTCTGAATATGCCAAAGGACTGGGCGAAATGGCTCTCGAACAAGGGGTCGCGGGAAAAGATCCCGTGAGCGCCATGGCTGAACAGGCGGGACTGTCCCGACAGGACTTCGATGAGACCCTCCGCGACTCGCTCTTGATCCGACACTATCTGCGAAAAACGCTGGGGCCGACCATTCCGGAAGAAACAATTCAAAAAGTCCTGATTCTTCACCCCGAACTCTATGGTTTTCGTCCAATGCGCCGACAGTACCAGCAACTTTTCAAGCCCGTGAATAGCAACACTGAGCGGGAAACGGCGCGGACTCTGATGAAAAAAATCCTGGTCCGCGCCATTGATGGCGAAAGCATGGACGCGTTGGCCAAAGAAATCGGCATGCCGGAAACCGTGCCCCGCCAACGCTGGGTGACGGAGAAAACCCCTCTGCCCGGAGTCAGTCTGCACGAAGCGATCTGGGAAACCGGTGTGGGCCGAATCGCCGGTTTTGTCATCGAAAGCAGTCCGGGATTCTATATCGTCAAAGTCTTGCAGGAAGAACCGCGTGTGAAAATTGACTATGCCGAAGCGCGACCGAAGATATTGGATAATCTGGTGGAAAAACGCCGCGAAGAACTGGCCCTCAAAACCTTGGAAGATCTCGACAATCTGGTCTTTTTGAACTACAATCGAATGACCGATGTGCCAATGACAGAAGAAGAACGTCGCGACATTCAGATGGAAAACATCATTCAGATCCGCAAAAAGAATGAAGCGGAAGCCGTGAGCGATCCACGCGAGAACGACACCTCACGGATGTCCAGACGCGCCGCGCCGCAACGGACACCCCGTCAGACGCCTCAAAAACGACAAAGCCGTTTCTCCAATGAAGCCCTACAGCGCCTCTTGGAAAAACGAGGCCGCTGAGAAAAGCCCCGGCAAGAACTCAACGATTCCCCAAAGAATGGCCAACAGTTTTTCAGGAGGCTCGTCATGCGATCAATCCGTCATCCAGGAGAAAATCACGCCGGTGTGGACTGGTCCGGAAAGAATCTACGCGGGGCGGACTTACGGGGCGCCAATCTGCGCGAAGCCAATCTGTCAGGGGCTGACCTGTCCCGCGCCCTGCTGGAAGGGGCCGATCTGACGGGCGCAAACATGCAAAAGGCAAAGTTGGGATTGGCGATTCTGGGCGGCGCCTCCCTGGCGGGCGCCAATCTGGACGAGGCGGATTTATCCCGGGCCAACCTCGTGGGAACCTACGCGCGCGGGGCCTCGGCGCGACGCGCCAAGTTCTATTACGCCCGCCCCGGCAATGCGGTCTTCGCCGAAGTCGATTTCACGGACGCCGATATCAACCGAGCCATTTTCCGCGCCGCAGACCTGCGGGGCGCCCAAATGAATCAATGCCATGGACGCCCGAACCTTGATCGCGCCCTCTTGGAAGGCGATCCGAACGAAAACGCGCGTTCCTGGTCGCCCCCCTTCAGTCAACCTGCGCCCACCACACCCATATCCAAAATGATCTTCCACGCCTTTGTCATTCCAGAGGTCAACGAGACCAACGTCTATTTCATCGCCTGTCCCGAAACCCGTCAGGCCGCTTTGATCGATGCCGGCGGCTACTGTGAGGAAGTGGATGCCACGATCCGCGCCCACGGGCTAAAATTTGGCGCGATCATCATCACACACAATCATTATGATCATACCGACGGCCTGGAAGCGTACTGTCGGCGCCATCCACAGGCCCGCGTAATGGCCGGCTCGCGTTCCGTCAATTCGCGGGCGGAAATCATAAGGAACGGCCAGGAATTAAAAATCGGTTCATTGACGGCCCATGTCGCCGACACATCCGGCCATACGGCGGACTCCATTTCCATTCGGTTCGACGGCGTGGTGTTCACCGGCGACGCCCTCTTTGCCGGTTCCATCGGCGGCACAACTTCCGAAACATTGCGCCAACAGGAAATCCAAAACATCCGTGAAAAAATACTGTCCTTGCCCGATTCGACGGAACTGTATTCAGGTCACGGCCCCGGCTCGACGGTCTATATCGAAAAGACCTACAACCCCTTCCTGATTTGATCCGTTCTGACCCTCTTTCGCCCGAACACGTTTCAGGTGACTTGTTGTCGGCCGTAAATTTTTCTCATCTCGAATATCGCTTCGGCAATCATCCAGATTTCCAGAATGACGGTGATAACCATTATACCAAAGAGGAGCCATTTTTCATCGGAGATAAAGCCTCGAATCGTAATCACCATGGACCAGCCGGTCACCGCCAACATGAAAATCATGGGAATCATGGTAAGGACAACCGGGCGCGCGCGCCGGGCCAGATAGACGGTAATCACCAGCAACGCCAAGCCCGCAAGTAGTTGGTTTAGCGTCGCGAAGACCGGCCATAAGGTCAAGGCGCCCTTGCCATCCACACCGTTCCAAAAAGCCAGACCCAAGGCCGTCAAAACAGCAATTGCCGTCG
>JADFCT010000054.1 GCA_017161665.1 Candidatus Sumerlaeota bacterium | reverse complement strand
TCTGATTGCGGGCCAGCAAACGCCAGGCGCCATTGGCCTTCTGGAGATGATAGATGCAACCAAATTCGATCGGCTGCGCCATGGCTTCAGCAACCGGCAGCCCCAACAGAGTACCGGTGATGGCCTTGATGACGCCCTTGTGGAGGACACACAGGGTGTGATCGGGCGGATCCTGGAATTCCGCCTGTGCCGTTTCCGCGACCCGTCCATAGAAGCCTTCGCGTGTATCGCCACCGGGATATTGAAAGTCCCGCCGACCGCTGCGATAGTCCTCCATAAAGTGGGGATGGCGCGCCAGGGCCTCCTCAATGGTCAGCCCCTCCCAGTCGCCGAAATCCACTTCGCGGAATCCCTCTACGATCCGCGGCGTCGGGGGGCGCCCCCCCATGACCAGATCGCCCCCTTCGCGCGAACGACTCAAAGGGCTGACCAAGACTTGATCGAACGCCAGATGCGCCAAAGCCCGTCCGGCCCGTCGCATCTGTTCACGCCCGTGATCATTGAGCGGCACGTCCGTGGAACCGTTCAGACGGACCGCCGACTGGCCGGTTGTCTCGCCATGTCGAATCAGATATAGATTTCTTTTCATAGTCCGTATGCAAAAGGAGCCTTCACCGGGTGGATGAAGGCTCCCATCGAAGGTGTCTCGCACACCGTCTCCGAAAAGGAGCGTGCGGGTTATGAACGTTCAAGGACCAGCGTTTTGTTGGGTTGATCACAGACCTCTGCCGGCCCGAAATACTGAATGGGGCCGGGATAGAGGAAGCTGTCTTCAACGCCCCACTCCCGACGGTTTTCGGCGAAGGCCTGGAAGGGCTTGCCATCCAGTTCGACGAGGGCCTTTTGAATCACGGGCTTGTCCTTGCCATGACGACGCTCGATATTCATCAGCATGGTCAGGGGCACACCAACCGCTTCCCACTGGTCAGCGGGCGCCATCAGGTTACGTACGCCGGACATATATCCCGTCAGGCCCGCGCCAATGAGCGCGGCGGCCGTATAGCCGAGCGAATAGGCGTAGTCCGCGTCGAAGTTCGACGGCGGCGCGCAACGCCCTTCATAGCCGAAGAAGTGCGTCATGGACGAGAATTTGCCCGTGTACGAACCGCCCGCCTTCATCTCCTTGAGTTTACGCTCCACCATTTCAACGATGAGGCTTTCGGTTTCGATCCGCGAGACCTGGACGTTGCCGTGGGAGTCGCGATCCAGGGTCAACTGTTCCTGAATGTGGGCCGGCAGCGAGCTGAAGCAGTAGGAGGAATCCTTGCTCAGATGCGTGTTGATAAACTCCAGACGGTCGGACTCGGTCTTCAGGGAATTATAATAGTCACCCTGGGCGGCGAGCAGATCGTTCAGTTCCGCCACCAGCAACTTGAGCTCGGGGATGAATTCAATGAGACCTTCGGGAATGAGAACGACGCCGAAATTTTTGCCCCGCTTGGCCCGGGCAGCCACGACGTCGACCACCTGATCGACCACCTGGCCCAGCGTTAACTTTTTCTCGGCCACTTCTTCCGAGATGATCGCCACGTTCGGCTGCGTCTGCAGGGCGACTTCCAGTGTGATGTGGCTGGCGCTCCGGCCCATGAGTTTGACAAAGTGCCAGTACTTGCGGGCCGAGCTGGCGTCGCGGGCGATATTGCCGATGAGTTCGGAATAAACCTTGGCCGCCGTGTCGAAGCCAAAGGACATTTCCACAACTTCATTGCGCAGATCGCCGTCGATCGTTTTGGGCACACCGATCACCTTGATATCCGAGCCCTTGGCCGCGAGCCATTCACCCAACATGCAGGCGTTGGTATTCGAGTCATCGCCACCAACGACAACGATGGCCTTGACGTTCGACCGCTCCGCCGTCTTCATGGCCTGCGTAAACTGTTCTTCTGTTTCCAGTTTCGTCCGGCCCGATCCGATGATATCAAAGCCCCCCGTGTTGCGATAGTCATCCACCACGGCGTCGGTCATCTCGCGATAGTCGTCATCAATCAGCCCCTGGGGGCCCCCCAGATAGCCCAGGAGGCGGCTCTCGGGATTCAGGGCCTTGAGGCCGTCAAAGAGACCGGCAATGACGTTGTGGCCACCGGGGGCTTGTCCCCCCGAAAGCACAACGCCCACGTTCATGGCGGGCTGGTCGCCGGCGCCGCCCTGTCCCTTCACGAAGGAGATGAGGGGCTGGCCGTAGCAATTCGGAAAGATCTCCTGGATTTTTTCCACATCCGCTGCGGCCGTGGTCGGAGCGCCCTTGGCAATGGACACCTCTTTGAGTCCCTGACGCAAAACCGTCGGGAGTTTGGGAGCATAGGCGCCGCGCGCCTTCTGCAAAGCCGAAATTTGCTGAGCCATGATCTACCCTCGCATAAAATTTCACCGGTCGCAGGACGACCGCGTTGATTGACAAAAAAAGGAGCGATAGTTTGCCACCCGGCCGGAGGCTGAATCAAGCTGGGAAATTGTGAGGAAACGCGCCGGCCACCCTGCGGGGCGAGACGCCGGCACGATCAAAAAAGCCCCCGCGGCGCCCACAGGCCCATTCCCGTTGCATCCTCCGGCCCATTGCGGCAAGGTCTTCCGTGGTATCGGGACCATGACACACTGGATGGATGTTCCGGCTTTTTAAATGATCTTTTTGAGATAAGGAAGGATAAACCAATGACTCAATCCGGCGATCACCTGTCGAGACGACACTGGCTGGCCGTGTCATCCGGCGCTCTCGGCGCGGGGCTGGCGGGACGCGCGGCGTTTTCCGCGTCCCTGCCGCAACCGACGCCCACCCCCCGTCCCCGTCGATTGCCGCGGGAAATTTGGGTGGCCACGATTTCTCAGAATAATCTGACTGCCGACAATCCGGATGCCATGATTCGGCGAATGCTGGCGCTCATGGAAGAAACGCTGGTGTATGATCCGGACATCATTTGCCTGCCCGAGGTCTTTCACGTCGCGAATCAGCCCGGCGCCCGCCCGTCGCTGACGAAAAGCGCCGAGTCGCCGGTGGGCGACATCTCCGCCCCCTTTTCAAAATTTGCGAAGGCGCACAACTGCTATGTCGTCTGCCCGATCTACACCGTCCATGAAGGGCGCTACTATAACGCCGCCGTGTTTCTGGATCGCGCCGGGGGCGTCCTGGGGGAATACCGCAAGATGCATCCGACCATTGGTGAAATCGAACAAGGCATCGTGCCCGGCCCATTGGATCCCCCCGTTTTCCAGACCGATTTTGGCCGCGTGGGCGCCCAGATTTGTTTTGACATTGAATGGACCGACGGCTGGCAGGCGCTGGCGCGCAAGGGCGCGGAAATCGTCTTCTGGCCCTCCGCATTCTCTGGCGGCGCCATGGTGAATCATGCCGCGTGCCGTCACATGTACTGTGTGGTGTCCAGCACACGCAAAGGCGCTTCGAAAATATGCGATCTCGCCGGTGTCGAAACGGCAAAGACCGGGCATTTCGCCCAGTGGACCTGCGGCCCCATCAATCTGGAAAAGACCGTGCTGCACACCTGGCCCTATTGTCAGCGGTTCAAGGATATCCAGGCCCGCTATGGACGAAAGGTCCGCCTGACCACGTTCCATGACGAAGAATGGACCCTGCTGGAAAGTGTCGCCCCGGACGTCAACATACAGGATCTGCTGAACGAATTCGATCTGAAAACACATCGGGATCATATCCAGGCGGCCGACACCGTTCAGAAAGAACATCGGCCGCGCGGCGCCGCGGCGGCAAAGCCTTAGAGAGGTTGGATCCGCCCTTGACAGATAATAAGTTGACCGAATAGGATTCCGTTGGGGTTATTCAAGGCGAGTGTGTGGCTTCATTCTGAAACAGGTATGGCGGTCGGATTATGGCGCGATTGCTCGACACATACGCAAGCACCGATGTGGGACGCAAACGGGGACATAACGAGGACTTTTTCTATGCCAGCGACGAGCTGGGCGTTTATGTCGTCGCCGACGGGATGGGCGGTCATGCTGCCGGTGAAGTGGCCAGTCACAAAGCCGTCAGCGCCATCAGCGCCTTTGTCCGCAACGTGAAAGAAGACGAAGGCCTGACCTGGCCCTTTGGCCTGGATCGCAACCTGTCGGATGAAGAAAACCTGATCGTCACGGCCATCAAGATCGCCAACAATGAGATATCGGCCATGGCCGAGGAGCGATTGGAATACCATGGCATGGGGACCACCGTCGCCTGCCTGATTTTCCCCGAATCGGAGATGGAAACGGAAGCCATTGTGGCGCATGTGGGCGATTCGCGGGCCTATCGTATGCGGGAAGGCATCCTCGAGCAACTGACCGATGACCACTCCTGGGTCAACGAACAGATCGCGCGCAATATCATCACGGAAGAGGAAGCCCGCAATCACCGGTGGCGCAACGTCATCACGCGCGCCCTCGGCAACCGCCAGAGCGTAGACGTGGACCTGACCCGCTGCCAGATCCTGCCCGGCGATATGTATATGCTGTGCAGTGACGGCTTATCGTCCATGGTTACCAATGATGACATTGGAAGATCCATGCGGGAACTGGCCAACAAAAGCGCCAAGGAAATCACGCGCACCCTGATCAACAACGCCAATGACGCCGGCGGCCATGACAACATTACCGTCCTTGTTGTCAAGGTTCTGGACGACAAGGGGGAGTTCGCTTGGGAACCCCATCAAGCCTGGATGCGGGAAGAAACCGCCCCGCCGGGATCGTTGCAAGTTCAGGACATCGCCCCCTCGTCACGGCCGGACGAAGCGCAACCGAGCGGGGCTTCGGAACCGGGCAAGGGCGACATTTGAATCGCGCCTCCTGAAACCGCGCCACAAACGCCTGTTTTTTTAATCAGGAAAAGCCAACCCTTTCACCGGTTGGCCTTTCTTTTGCGCGTTGAAAAAAACCGATTTTATTTGACGCACTGATACACAAAAGCGGGCGGAAGGTTCTTCCACACCACCCGGGACCGCGACACATGGGAGAAAGCCTGATCCAGGCGACTTTTGAATCGTTGCCCCGCTGGCAGTAACAAACCCTGGAGATACGCGAACGTAACAAATCGGCCATTGGGGGCCAGGGCCTCCAGCGTGGCGTTCATGATTTCATCCTGAAGATGAGAACTGAAAGCAGCCCACGGCAACCCGCACACAATCACGTCGGCATGTCGAATGTTATGGCTGTCCAGATATTGGCGAACCTGGCAGGCCGAGTCATTGTAAACCTGGACGGTCGGATAACTCTTTTTCAGCCGGAGGCACATCTCCGGCGACAGTTCCATGGCGAAAAACTGGGCTTCCTTTTGGAGTTTTTCCAGAATAAAGGGCGTAACCGACCCGTCGCCCGGACCGAACTCGACAACGGCTTGAGCCGCTTCCAGTTGCGGCCAGTCGGTCATCAACTGGGCCAGACGCCGAGACGACGGCGCAATGGCGCCCATGGCGATGGGATTTTTCAAAAACTGCTTCAGAAAATGAATATGCCGTGACACAGGGAGAACTCCTGCTGTAAAAGTCTACTCGAAATCGCTAAAAAATAACGAAAAAAGCCGCTGCGCACCGGCAGGCGCCATACGCTCAATGGCGGCAGAATAGACTATACCCCCCCACACATTCAAAAATCTAATGCAAAATTTCAAATATTCAGGATTTAACCACCCACTATGAAAATTGCCGTCAACTTCAGCCCGCATTTACTCCAATCGCTTCCCCGGAATCCGGAAATCTGGGTCAAAATCAGTGACTGGAATTCCTTGTGGCAAGTGGATGCGGTTCACAAGGTGATCGATAATCCCCGCTTCCTTATTCATCTCACCCTGGTTCCAGGCTCACCAACGCCGGTCCATCAGTCCGGCTCGATCTGGACGGATCTGCTGGAACTGGTCCGCCGAGTCCGTCCCCCCTACCTGTCGGCGCACATCGGCTTCCGCCAGCGGGTCGATTATGCCCCCGACGGACGCTATCGTTTCGGTGAAGCGCTCACGGACGATGCGATCATCGCCAATACGCGCCGCAACCTGGCGATCCTGACGGAGGCGACGGGATTGGAAACCATTCTGGAAAACCAGACCGTCGTGTATGGCGACGGACTGGAGCCGCCCTATGTGGGCCACTGCGCCCATCCGGATTTTGTCTCCCGCATGGTGAACGAAACGGAGACCGGCTTTCTCCTCGATCTGGCCCATGCGCGCGTCAACGCTCACTTCTTCGGCATGAGTCTGGAAGACTACGTGCGCCGTTGCCCCATGCAGCGGCTGCGGGAAATCCACATCTCCGGTTGCCGTCAACTGGAAAATGGACGGCTGGCGGACACCCACGCGGAATGTGGCGAGACGGACTATCAATTGCTGGAAGAACTGATATCCCACCAATCGCCAGAGTTTTTAACCTTGGAGTACGACCAGTCTCAGCCGGCGCTGGAGCGCCAGATCGAACGCCTCTTCGCGCTTTCCGACCCAGGCGCCTTACGAAAGATTTGAAAACCGCGCGCTCGTGTTATGTGGATTCGTCCTGCCCAACCCAATAGGCACACCAACGGATGAAACGAACGTCGGGCCGCGTCGCCGTTTTCGGTTAAGGCGCCTTGAGGTCAAAGCAAGCCAGTCGCTCATGATAGCGGATGAAGAGGCGTCGGTTCCAAATCACCGGATGGGCCCAGGCGTCGCTGCGGGTTTTCGCAAAGGAAAATTGCCCTTTGACGGTAAAACGGTCGCCATCCAGTCGCAACAGCGAGACCATTCCATCTTCACCGTACCCATAAACCGCGCCGTCGGCATACACGCCGGCGCCGTTGGCCAGGTCAGTATTCAAATGGAGATTTTTTCCCGTGGCGGCGTCCATCACGCTCCAGCCGCGCTGTTCCCGGTAACCCGAACCGATAATGCGATCGCCCAACACCACAAAGCCACCGTGACAGTTGTCCACATCCCCCGACCAGACTTTTTGGAATGCCAGGGTCTCGTCGCCTTGTGCAGTGACGCGGATCAGACAACTGCCATCCGGCGCGACAGGGGCGGAAAACAGGACCATGTCGGCGCCGACCGTTGCCGGAATAGCGCCAATGACATCATGGCGTGTGGGCACGTACTGTTTCCATAAAATCGATCCATCGGCCAGGTCCACGCAGTAAAAATGCCGGCCCGAACAGCCAAACACAAGGCGGCGCCCCGCCACGTCCATGGGAAGGAGGGAACTGTAGCCCGCGCAATCGATGTCGTCTTCTGGCGGATCGACTTTTTTTCCGCCGAAATGCTCAATGCGTTTGAAACGCAAAGGCTCGCCGGCCCAGACCGTTTCTCCCGTCTTCTTGTCCAGGGCGACCACCAGGGCTTTACGTCCACCCGGGGCCACGATGAGGCGATCGCCATCAATCAGCGGACACTCACTGATGCCCCATTTGATCACGTCCCCCTCAAACCGCTCCAGAATATTGACCGCCCAGACCTCGCTCCCGTCTTCAATGTTCAGACAGACCAGTCGCCCGTGTCCGTTGACTTGATAGAGCCGGTCGCCTTCGACGACGCCACTGCTTCGGGCCCCGCGATAGGAGGCCTTCCAGGCTTTGCCGTTCGCCACCGCCCAGACCGGCGCGCCGTCGAGAGAATAGGCCTGGATGACGCAGTCGTCGTCCCGATCGCCGGCGATATACAGTCGTCCATTGGTGATGACCGGCGATGCGAATCCCAGGCCGATGGCGTTGATTTCCCAAATCCGCCTGGGGCCTTCGTCGGGCCATTCGGTCAGCAATCCCGTTTCCGCTGATCGACTGTCACGGTCCGGCCCCCGGAATTGGGGCCAGTCGGTCACAGCGTCGACCCCACGCGCGCTCCCCAGAAGTCCCAAGCAAAGGGCGATCCAACAAAGCCGCCCTGAGTTTAAAAAGTTACGGCGCCACATCGTCATTATAAATCCTTTCCTTTTGTTTTCATCATTTTCCGGAAACGGTAGTCCATCGCCGGCGATGAGGGAAAGGGGATTCGTCACGACGTGATCTCAAAGATTCCAAGGGAGCGCGCGGGCAAACGCGACAGGAGCGCGAGTGTGGAGAGCGGGCCGTTCCACTGGGTCTGTGTGTCGATTTTCCGAAGCGATTCGCGCACAATCGGCGGCGAAACGGCTTGAGGGAGGTGAAGCGTGGCCCGAATCGATTGAGCCTCGGCGGACCCGTTCCAGACCGGAAGCAATCGGCGTCCATCGTCTGTTCGGTAGAGACCGGACTCGACGAATAAATTATCGATCTCGTAAGCGGGGCGGCCTCCCGCTTGTTTGAGACAATCCAAAAGGAAGGCGCGAAATCCCGCCGGCCCCGTAGGCAGCCAGGGGAAGCCCAGAGCGATAAAGCCGCCGGCGCCCACGGAACGCCGCGTCGCCGCCCCCCCGAAGGCTTGGCCGGAAAGGGTGTGATATTCGAAGAAGGGTGGGGGGCCGTCCAAACGCAGACAGGCCCCTTTGCCCGTCAGCATCGCCGTGGCCCGTTCGCCGGGCGCCGTGTTGATCACCACGTATTGCTCAGCGGATATTTCCGCAACCTGAATGCCAAACCGTTGATGGAGGGCATAGCCGTCGCTTGACGACGCGGGGCCCATGGCGATGTACCAGCCACCGGTTTTAACAAACCGTTCAATCGCATTTAACACATCGTCGTCATAGCGGGGATTGCCGGCGTCAATCAGAATCTTTATTTGGGAATCGATTGCTTCCGGGAGGTCGAAGTCAAACACCACGCGATGTCCGACATTGAGGCGCGTCAACCGCGCGGCATGGGCGGCGCGCAGTCGCGCGGCCGCGGACTGCGGGTCGTCCGCAGATTCCCTCTTCAGGGCGTGGGACCATCCGGTCACAAACAATCCGATGGTCGCCGGTACAGCCCGGGCGCCCACCATCCGCTCCAGGGCCACCCGTTCCGTGCCCAAAGCGCCCACGCCGTTGAGGACCAGGGGATCGCTCGGAAAGGTCAAACTTTGTCCGCCCAGGGTCACCAGTCGCCCGAGGGCTTCGCTCATGGTGGCCGCGACGGGAAGATTCTCGACGATCTCCGCGGCGAGGGGATTGTCGCCAAAGGCGAAACGGCGTCCAAACAAATCGGCCCGGCCGTGCGCTTCCGGGGACGTGAAGCGCCAGGCGGCGTTGGCGCTTTTCAGATGGTCCGCCAGGGACGGCAGGCTTTCACAAAGCCCGCCCCACGTGTATCCGCTTCCCATGTCACACAGATAGGCGATGTCTTTTTGCGGGTTTTCCGCAGCGATAGTTTGATATAATGCTCGGCGCACGTGGGCCGCCGTTTCCGATCGGAACCGAATGAACTGTTCAATGAGTTTATCGAAGGACGGGCTGTCCCCCGGTCGCGGCAGACGGATGTTCTGCCAGCTGCGCAGACTGTCATTTGACCATTCCGCCAGGTCTTTCAGACGATAACCCGACCCCCGCGCCCACTCCACGAAAGCCGTCGCCGCTTCCGGCTCGTATCCTTCACAGCGTCCCGGCCAATGCGCCCAGACCCAGCGATCATGGACCAGTGTCAGCCGCCATCCGATCACCAGCGGTTCTTGCCGACAGGCCCGAGCCAGACTCTGCCAGGCTTTCTGGAGCGATGAAACGAATTCACCATCCCACAGGCTCGGACGCCGGGAGGGACGCCCTTCCTCATCCCGTCCCTTCAGTTCCAGCCAGACGGGACAGGCGCGCGGCTGGGAATGATCCAACGTGAGGCGCAGGGGCATATTCACTTTATGCGCCAGCGTCAACAACTGGTCCAGGACGCTGTACGAATACTGTCCTCGTTTGGGCTCCAGCGTCCGCCAGGGAATCCGGACGCAAACGACGTTGACGCCCTCATTGTGCAGCCGCATCAAGGTTTCCCCATTCACTTCCGCCAGCGGCAGCGTGGTCTCGACCGTGGCGCGCCGGTGACTCCCCTTCCGTCCCGTCTCGCCCGCGACGACGCCCACATCGATAGGCGTGTCCAGCACGGCGCCGTCAGCGTTTTCAAGGACCAACCGATACACACCCGTCGGAAGGGACGCTGTGTTGAACTGAATCATTTCGGCCGAACCGCTCTGTCCCGGCACGACCAGCGAAACGCGCTGGCGGGCCTGTTCCCCATCGGCGCCGATTAACCGCAGGACCGATTCGATGGCGCTGACTTCCAGTCGCTCATTGATGCCGTAGATCCAGGCGACAAGGGTCTCTTCGCCCGCTCGGGCCGTCAGGTTCGAGGCCGCCAGCCCCACCCGGCAACCCGGCGGTCGCGCCCAAAGCCCCAGCACATAGAGTTCCGAGCGTCCCCGGGCGCTGATGAACCGCAACGAGCGAACCGGCGCGCCGGGGCGCGGATTGATCCAGTCCGAAACATAGGCGCCCGCATAGGGCAGGTTAATGGTGGTCGCTTCCCGTCCCCGGGCGGTCGGAACCATCCAGGCCAGACGGGCCGCGCTCAGATGGGAAGGGCCGTGAACGCCGGTCATCGCCTCGGCGCCCTTGAGCCATTTCTCGCGCACGGCATTCCCGCAATTGACGCCCTCGCTCAAGGGCGCCAGCGCCAGCGTTCCGTCGGCATAGTGAACCTCAATGCGCCCCGGCATGGCGTCAAGGGCCAGCTTCTGACCCAACGTCGCCAGGGTCAAGGCGCCGATGCGCTGATCGTTCAGGGGAATATCATGTTCATCGCGGGCAAAGGGGAGTATTTTGCGCCCCCCTTGGAGACAGGTTCGACGGCGTCCGCGGACCTCAATGCTTTCGGGCAGGGCCTCGCAGCCCGTGATTTCCTGAGCGAAAGGGGCGGCATCGGTCAGGCGTCCCTCGTCCAAAGGCGGGATAAACTCGATGGATTCTTCTGTGCTGGGGGCCACCTCATAGAGCGTCGCCTTATGGGCCATCACCTGAACCCGCACGGATTTGAAAATGGCGGGGGCTTTGCCCATTCCCGCCTTGGTCAGCAGGACGAACAGACAGGGATCTCCGAGAATGCCACACCGGGGCACCGCCGTATCCCGTGTGCTTGTTTCTTCGCTGGAGAAGCGTCGCCCCAGCAGCGCAGGCAACAAATCCACGTGATATTGGGATTCGCCCGGCAAGGTCCGTCCGTCATTGACGGCGATGGGCGAAAACAGGGAGCGCGCCGAATGCGGCGTGGGCGCCAGAACCTTGACCGCCCAATCGCCCTCGGCCTGAAAAACCAAATTGGCGTTGCGCGTCTCGGGCGGCAGTCGGACAAATTGGAGCACCGAACACTCACTGGCGGCGATCACCCACCAGCCCGACTGGGACTTGGGTTTAAATCCCCGCGTCGGACACGGCAACTGACCGCGTGGCGAAAGATCAAATGTCAATTGCGATGCGCTTTTCGCTGCCATGATGGAAACCAGTGGACGAACGCGAGTCCCGCGTCGGCAACCACCAACGCCCTTGCCATGAAAGAATCATCCATGGCGCCCAGTGGACTCTTTTGTTTGTATCGGCAGAAAAGGAAAAGAACAAAAGCGAAAAAATGGGTGTGCGGAAAAATATAGCAAAAATCCGTGACGATTTCAATGGCGATGGCGCAGGGAAGGGCCATCGGAGGGATGAAAAAAGCCATCCATTGAAACGTCTGACGACGGACAAACAGGGTGGGGGACGGGGAGAGCATCGCTCCCCCCGCCCAATTCCAGACGCTTTACCTTCAGACCAAACGTTTACGCAAGGCTTCGAGTTCGTCCCGCATTTCCACCGGCAGATCATCGCCGAACTGGGCGAAGAATTCCTGGATCGAATCCGCTTCGGCCTTCCATTCGTCCACGTCGATGGCCAGAAGTTTTTCCATTGTCTCGGCCTTCACGTCCAGCCCCGTTTGATCCAAAGCGTCCGCCGAGGGGACATAACCGATGGGGGTTTCGACTGCCGAAGCGCTGCCGTCACACCGGTTGAGGATCCACTCCAGGACACGGATGTTCTCACCAAAGCCGGGCCACATAAACTTGCCGTTTTCGTCGAGACGGAACCAGTTGACGTGGAAGATCTTGGGCGCCTTGGCCATCTTTTTGCCCACCTCAAGCCAATGCTTGAAGTAGTTTGCCATGTTGTAGCCACAGAAGGGCAGCATGGCCATGGGGTCGCGGCGCACCTCGCCCTGTTTGCCGAATTGGGCGGCCGTGCGCTCCGAAGCCATGGTGGCGCCGACGAATGTGCCGTGCTGCCAGTTGAAGGCTTCATACACGAGGGGGGCCAGGTGGGCCCGACGACCGCCGAAGATAAAGGCCGAGATCGGCACGCCGTTGACGTCTTCGATCCGGTCCGATTTGACCGGGCAGTTTTGGATGGGCGCCGTGAAACGGCTGTTCGGATGCGCCCCGAATTCCGGCTTGCCTTCCGGAGTGGTCATGCCGGGCGTCCAGTCCAGGCCGCGCCAGTTGATGCCCGACGGCGGCGCGGGATCATCGTGATCTTCCCACCAAACGGTACCATCCGGCTTGAGCAACACGTTCGTGAAGATGGTGTCACTGGCCACGGTTTTCATCGCGTTGGGATTCGTCTTCGCGTTGGTGCCCGGGGCCACGCCAAAAAAGCCGTTCTCGGGATTGACGCCAGCGATGGAGCCGTCCGGCTGGACCCGCATCCAGGCAATGTCGTCGCCCACGGTCCAGATCTTGTACCCCTTTTCTTTCAGGGCGTCCGGCGGAATCAGCATGGCCAGGTTCGTCTTGCCACAGGCGCTGGGGAAGGCGGCCGAAACATAACGGATCGCGCCCGAAGGATCTTCAATCCCCATGATCAGCATGTGCTCGGCCAACCAGCCTTCCTGACGGGCCAGATAACTGGCAATGCGCAGCGCCAGACATTTCTTGCCCAGCAGGACGTTGCCACCATATCCCGAACCGACGGACCAGATGGTGTTGTCTTCGGGGAAGTGAAGAATCAGACGGCGGTTGATGTCCAGTTGCTCCTTGCTGTGGAGGCAGCGGGTAAAGGCGCCGTCTTCGCCCAGCACGTCCAGAACCGCCGTGCCGATCCGCGTTGTGATGCGCATGTTCAGGACAACATAGATGCTGTCCGTCAGTTCGACGCCAATTTTGCTGAACGGCGACCCCACCGGACCCATGGAGAAAGGAACGACGTACATCGTCCGCCCCTTCATGGCGCCGTTGAAAAATTCACCGGCCTTGCGGTACCCCTCTTCCGGGGCCATCCAGTTGTTATTGGGGCCCGCATCCTTCTTGTTTGTCGTGCAAATGTGAGTCAGATGTTCCGTCCGGGCCACATCGTTCTCGGCCGTCCGATGATAGACACATCCCGGCAACTTGTCCTGATTGAGTTCGATGAGTTCCCCTGTGGCAAAGGCCTGTTGCGTCAGCTCGGCCTTTGC
>JADFCT010000053.1 GCA_017161665.1 Candidatus Sumerlaeota bacterium | reverse complement strand
GAGAAACGTCCTCCTGTTTATGAGACTCATTGTCCGGAGCTCAATCTGGTGGCCCGTGGCAAAGTGCGGGACATCTATGACTTTGGCGATCGTCTGTTGCTGGTGGTCACTGACCGCCTGAGCGCCTTTGATGTGATTATGAACGAGCCGATTCCGAACAAAGGCTATGTCTTGACTCAGGTTTCACGTTATTGGTTTGAGCAAACCAGAGATCTGATCGAATCCCATTTTATTTCCTGCGATTTTGACGACTTCCCCCCCGAATGCGCGCCCTACCGGGATCAACTGGAGGGACGCAGCACACTGGTGCGCAAAACACAGCCGCTGCCGATCGAGTGTGTCGCGCGGGGCTATCTGCACGGTTCAGCCGTCAAGGAATACAAAGCCACCGGCATGGTAACGGGGATTCCGCTGCCGGAGGGTCTGGAAGCCCAAAGTCAATTGCCCGAGCCGATCTTTACGCCGGCGACGAAAGCCGAAGCCGGCGAACACGACGAAAACATTTCTTATGATCGAACGGTTGAGATCGTCGGGCAGGAAACGGCCGAATTCTGCCGGGAAATGACCCTGAAACTGTACCGGTTCGGCCGGGAGAAAATGGCCTCCATGGGCATCACCCTGGTGGATACAAAATTCGAGTTCGGACGAACAGAAGACGGCACAATCATTCTGATCGATGAATGTATGACGCCGGATTCGTCGCGCTATTATGAAGCGGCCACCTATGGGCCCGGCAGTGTGTCCATTTGCTACGACAAACAAACGGTGCGCGATTATCTGGAGACACTGGACTGGAACAAACAGCCTCCTCCCCCACCCCTGCCGCCGGAAATCGTCGCCGAAGCCTCGAAACAATACACTGCGCTCCTGGACATGCTGGTCAACGCGCCACAGACAAGTTCCGGTTGCTGCTGTTCCGGAGGTTCCTGCGCCACTTCTTCCACGATCAACGCCACCGTGGCCGTTACGCTGAAGCCGGGCGTCTTTGATGTGCAAGGACAGACGATTCAGCAAGCCTTGGGGCACATGCGGCACACCAACATCAAGAGCGTGCGCGCCGGCAAGTGGTTTGAAATCAGCCTGGAAGCAGACAGTCCCGATGCCGCCCGGGCACAGTTGGAAAAAATCAGCCATGACCTGCTCAGTAACCCGGTCATTGAGGATTTCAACGTCAGCATCAAATCATGCGGAACGGCTCGCCGGTCCGGCGCGTGGCGCCAAACGGTTTAATTGGAAACGAATTCGTGCTTTACTAATCCAACAGGGAGATCTCACATGGCTTGGGCCGTCGTTGTATTCCCCGGGTCGAATTGCGACTGGGATTGTTATCATGCGTTACAAAATGTCCTGGGCGTGGAAACGCGAATGCTCTGGCATACCGAACCGCTGCCGGACGATACGGACGGTGTGGTGCTGCCCGGGGGATTTTCTTACGGCGACTACTTGCGCCCCGGGGCTATCGCCAAGTTCGCGCCAGCCATGAAATCGGTCCGCACCCTCGCAGAAGCCGGACGGCCTGTCATCGGTATTTGCAACGGTTTTCAGGTTCTCACGGAAGCCGGACTGCTGCCCGGCGCCTTGATGCGCAACAACATCTGTGAGTTTCGCTGCCAATACACGCATTTACGCGTTGAGCGGCACGACACGCTTTTCACAGCGCAGTGCCCCGATGTGGTTCGGGTTCCCATCGCTCACGGCGATGGGAACTACTTCATCTGCGAAGACGGACTCAAGGCGTTACAGGACAAGAATCAAATCGCTTTCCGGTATTGTGAAGCCGATGGAACCGTTTCCGCTGAATCCAACCCCAACGGCTCTATCGACAATATCGCGGGCATTATCAATGAGACGGGCAATGTGCTGGGGATGATGCCCCACCCCGAGCGAGTCGTCGAAGGCGTCATCGGCGGTGAAGACGGACTGCCGATTTTGCGTTCCATGTTGGAGACCGTCGGCGTCTGACGAACGCCGGTTATGTGCCCGGCGGTCTGAAGACGATCGCCATACTACGCTTTGACCTTGGAGATAGACGGGGAATCGATGATGGATCCCAGTAGCGAAGCAGACGTCACGGTATCCGGCAGCGCCGTTGATATGAGTGACGACCGCGACTCGATATTGATCGTTGACGATGAAAGTGTGATTTGTTCCATTTTGGAACAACGGATACGCTTAGCCGGCGGCATTGATGTTGTCACAGCCCCCAACGGCAATATGGCCCTGGAACTGCTGGGGCAACGCGCCTTTGATGTCGTTCTGACCGACATCTGTATGCCGGGCATCAGTGGCATTGAACTCCTGCGGGAAATCAAATCCTCCTGGCCACAAACCATCGTCATGATCATGAGCGGCTTCGCCGACCTGAACGACACGATCCAGGCCCTGCGTCTCGGCGCCGTGGATTTTATGGAAAAACCCTTCGACATGGCGAAGGTGGTCGATTCCATTCAACGGCTTTTCCGCCGCAAGCGCCTCGAACGAAAACAGGCCGAGGCCCTGAAATTTCAGTCCTTCGAAAAACGCGTCTTCCAGATCCCCAATGATCTTGATGTCTGCCCGGTCATCGTGGCTCAAATCATCCAAGATCTAAGCATTAGCGCCTTCGCCACCGGCGTCAACCTGGAAGGGGTGCGTGTCGCGTTGAACGAAATTCTTTTCAACGCCATCGAACATGGCAATTTAGAGATTTCGTATAAAGAAAAAACGGAACTGATGGAGGGACTGGGGGACTACCCCACTATTATCCGTGAACGGGCCGAACAATCGGAATATGTGGATCGTCAGGTATTGCTGGAGTGTCAGTATGACCGGAGACGCCTGCGCTTTGTCATCACGGATGAAGGCCACGGATTCGACCATTCAAACCTGCCGGACCCCACCGATCCGGAGAATCTGCTTTCAGCGCACGGACGCGGGATCCTGATGACTCAAATCTACATGGATTCGGTCATGTACAATGAAAAGGGAAATCGGGTGACGCTGGTAAAAGAGCTGGAACCCGAGACGCCACAATAACCATCACAGACCCGCGCGCCGTCGCCTCTTATCCGCCAAACTTCGCCGCCCACACTTTTTCGTAAATACGCATCACATCGTCAGCGCGTTTGGTTTCCGTGAATCGATTTTCACATTGAAGACGGGATTCTGCCCCCAGCCGTTTGGCCTTTTCTGTATCGGACAGCATTTCGACCATCGCCGAGGCCAGCCCCTCGACGTCGTCCTTGGCGACCACGAGCCCCGTTTCACCATGGCGGACAATCTCTTTGACGCCCCCTTCATCCACTCCAATAACCGGCCGCCCACAGGCCATGGCTTCCAGAATGGCCCGACAAGTCCCCTCCGATCCCTGTCCCAGAAAAAGCGAGGCATTCATGGCCGCAAAGGCCTCAGGCAGATCATCGGAGCGATAGCCGATCATGTGAATATGGTCGGCCTCGGCCATGGCGGCCACCTGCTCCCGAAGGGGATACTTGAGTTCGCCACGCCCCACAACGATGAGATGAGCCTGGGGAATTTGTCGGAGGACACGGGGGAACGCTTCCAGCAACCAATGATGTCCGCGACCGCCACGCAGGCGAGCCACGATGCCCACCACGGGCGCATCCAGGGGAATACCGCGCTCACGCCGGATAATCGAAGGATCTCTCTGGGGATTGAAACGGTTCAGGTCCACTCCACCAAAAACCACGTCCACATGCTCGGGATTGAGGGACAGCCGTTGGACAATCCGTTCCTTCATCGATTCGGAAGTGGTGATCAGATGATCGGTCTGTTTCGTGAAGAGCCATTTGTGGAAAGGATCACTCCGTGGCATATCGAATCGGTGCATGGTGCGCAACAGCAAATGCGGCTTGCCCAGATTACGCAAAGCCAGTCCGGCCATCCAATTATCATGGAGCAGATGGGTGTGGACGATATCAATCGCCTTGTCGAGCACCAGTTGCCGGAGTTGCTTATAGTCCGACCACAGATTGGGAAGGTAGAGTCGCCGATCCATGGTCAAACTGGTCAGGATTTCGATGTTTTGCCCACGGGCCTGTTCTTCAAAGGTATAACCGCCGATACAGGCCAGCATGACGCGATGGCCCATGGCCGCCTGTTGACTGGCCATTGAAATGACGGGATCCGCAACGCCGGTCCAACGTTCGCTGCTGACCAGATGTAGAATAGATTTCCTTCGATCGCCCATGATAACTGCCGTTTGGTTTCGGGAGCGAGACGCTCAACGCCTGGATCCCTATTTTTCAATCCCCAAAGCCTCAAATCCCCGGCGGGTCAGCTTGCCGTCCGCGTCCGTAAAGGCATGAACCGTCACGCCCTCAGCCAGCAGTTTGTTTTCGGCTCGATCCACCACGCGATAAACAAACTCCACACGCACCGGAGTCAACGCCCGCACCGTCGCCTCCACAACAATCTCGCGATCATACAGCGCCGAGGCGTGATAGGTGATTTCACTACGACGGGCCGGAAGAAAAACGCCCTGGGCTTCCATGCCGGCATAGGTCATCCCCACATCCCGGAGCCATTCCGTTCGCGCACACTCAAACCAGACCAGATAGTTGGCATAGTAAACCACCCCCATCTGATCGGTTTCCGCATAGCGTGGGCGTAAAAAGAATTCGGTTTTTCGATCCAGGGCTTCTTCAATTCGCATGGGAATCCCTAACCTTTCCTGCTCGATTCGCCAGGTTCTTCAGAGAAAAGGGAACATGCCCCCACGTGAGTGAGGAACCTAACAGCCTCTCCAATGGGCGGCAACGCTTTTTTCCAGCCCGAGGACAACCCAATAAATTCCCAACGCCTGTGACGCAGTTTTTTGCCATAGAGTTATCCATGTCCAACAAAATGGACACAACAAATGAAGAAAATGACGCCGGGTCTCAGCGCGATGGATTTTTTAACGCGAAGACGCCAAGACGCAAAGCCGAAAGCGCCCTTGGGCGCAACGCCGCTTTCCGATAAGGTCCGCGCCCCATTAGCCAAACATCATCAAAGCCCCGAAGGCGGCGCAAAGCCCCCCTGGGCGCAACGCCGTTGTCCGATAAGGCCCGCGCCCCAGGAGCCAAACAACCGCCAAGCCCCGAAGGCGGCGCAAAGCCCCCCTGGGCGCAACGCCGCTGTCCGATAAGGCCCGCGCCCCAGAAGCAAAACAACCGCCAAGCCCCGATAGGGGTGGCACATATTAGCCCAGGGTGGAGCGACCGATAGGGAGCGGAGCCCTGGGTCAGAGTACAGGCGACTGAGGCTCCGGCGCGCTTTTTGCCGCGCAGCGCGCAAAAAGCGTGACGGCGCCGACGACCGTCCGACAACGAAACAAATTCTAAAGGCGTTACACCAGCAAGGTCTGCGCACCAGAGCCAGGCCAAAGGCAGTCCCCCACCCAGCCCCGGTCAGTCTTTTTTATCTGCCGGTTTACAACACTGTCCGGACACGCCCAGTTTGGCTAGAATGTTTTCCGCAGGACAAAATTGAGTAAAAGCGGATTGAAACAAATTGAATCCTACGAACAGGGTCAAGAAGAGCCAGTAGCGGGAATGATAATAACTTAAGGCCAGCGAAACCATTACAAAAGTACCGGCCATAGCTCGAACCCAACGTTCAATCGTCATGATCACCGTCTCCTTTCGATGGTGGTGCGACATCCCAGCGGTTTAGTCGAGTGGTTCCATCAATTATAACTGCATCCCCTCAATAATTTCCCGCGTCAGTTTCGGACAGACATCGTCACGCGCCACGACCTTCCCTAACCGTTCGGGCAAGATAAATCGAACCGTCCCGCCGAGGGCTTTCTTATCTTTTTTGAATCGCGCCAGGACTTCCTGCGCATCCACAGCAGGGAAGAGTATCGGCAAACCGGCTGCCGCAATATGCTTTTCAATCCGCCGTGTCGTTTCGGCGTCGATCATCCCCATGGCCTCAGCCGTCCGGGCAGCGGCCACCATGCCGATAGCCACGGCTTCACCATGACGGTATTCCTTATAGAGTGTAATCGCTTCCAGACTGTGGCCGAAAGTATGTCCATAATTCAAAATAGCCCGGATTCCGTTTTCATACTCATCCTGACGGACCACCTCGGCTTTGATTTCACACGATCGCTTGATCATTTCGCCGAGCGTAACGGGATCAAGGCCGAATATCCGATCAATACTCTTTTCAAGGCTTTCAAATAAATCCGAGTCCCAGATGACGCCATATTTGATGACCTCGGCATAACCGGCGCGAAACTCTTCGCGGGTCAGGGAGTGCAGCGTATCGAGATCAATCAGGACCATCTTGGGCTGGTAAAAGGCCCCGATCATGTTCTTGGCCAAATGATGATTGACCCCCGTCTTACCGCCCACACTGCTGTCCACCATGGCCAGCAGCGTCGTGGGAACCTGCACAAAGGGAACACCACGCAAAAACGTGGCGGCGATAAAGCCGGCCATATCCCCGATGACGCCGCCGCCCAGGGCCACAATGATCGACTGGCGGGTGTGATTATGCTCGATCAGATAGTCGTACGCCTTGGCGATGACCCGCAGCTGCTTGTTTTCCTCGCCTTCGGGCAGCATCAACGTCTCCACCTCCAGGCCCACTTCCATCAGGGACCGCCGGGCCACGTCCCCATAAAGCGTATTGACGTCCGGATTCGTAATAATCACGACCCGGCCCTTCAATCCCCGCTCCAGCATTTGCGAACCCAGCTGATACAAACCCCCTGTTTCGATCAGGATATCATAACTGCGTTCGCCAAGATCTACTTTAACAGATTCCATTATTACCTGTTCCCATCGTCATTATTTTCTGGAACCGCATCGACTCAGGCGGGCGATTGATCCAGACGGTCCAGCAATCCGTCCAGTTGATCCACGGTTTGACCGAACCGTTCAAAGGCCTGCTCAACCGCCTTGCGATCTGACAAATCCACGCCAGCCCGTTGCACCAGTTCGAGTGGATCAGCGGAACCGCCGGCGCGCAAAAGATTCAGATAAGACTCGACCGCCGATGGGCTCTCATGGATGCGCTGGGCGAAGATCTGGGAGGCGCAGAAACTGGTCGCATATTTATAGACATAAAAATTGTAATAAAAATGCGGAATGCGCGCCCATTCCATCTCAATGCGCTGATCGGGCGCGACATGGTCTCCGTAGTATTCGGCGTTCATCGTATAGTACGCTTTCTTCAGCGTGTCAGCCGTTAACGGCTGACGGGCCGCGTCCAGCTCATGGATCTGCTTTTCAAACTCAGCAAACATGACCTGACGATAAACTGTTCCCTTGAAGGAATCACACAAATGATTCAGCAGATAGGCTTCAAAGCGCGGATCATCCGTCTTGTCGAGAAGGTAGTCCAACAATAACGCTTCGTTCATGGTCGAGGCAATCTCGGCCACAAACAGTGAATAATCCGCGTATTGAGGCGGCTGCGTATCCTTGGCCAGCCACGAGTGCATCGAGTGGCCCAGTTCGTGAGCCAATGTAAACACATCGTCCAGGTTGCCATGATAATTCATCAGAATATAGGGCATACTGTCATAACACCCACTCGAATAGGCCCCGGAGCGCTTGCCTTTGTTTTCCAAAACGTCCACCCACCCATTCGTGAAGGCCGTTTTCAAAACCTTGACGTATGCGTCGCCTAATGGTTTACAGGCTTCGATAATCCACTCCACGCCCTCTTCATAGTCCACCTTGATGTCAAAAGACGGCACGATGGGAACATAGACGTCGTACATATCCACTTTTTCCCGACCGAGGCGCTTCGCTCGCAATCCCATGTACCGGTAAAAATGGGGAAACGCCGCATGGGTCGCATCAATCAGGCTGTTATAGACCGATACCGGAATGTTGTCACCGAAAAGGGACGCTTCCAAGGCGGAAGGATGATTGCGGGTTTTGGCCATGTAGTTATGCAGTTTAACATTCGATGTCAATGTGGAGGCCAGGGTGTTTTCATAGGAGCCATAGGTGTCGTACATGGATTCAAAGGCGCTGCGCCGCACCTCCCGGTCACGATCCAGAAGGAACGTCAGATACCGCCCCTGTGTCATTTCTTTCTCATTCCCCTTGCCGTCATCGACGCTGGGGAAACGCATATCCGCATTCGTCAAATATGTGAAGGCCTGTTGGGGGGCCGAGAAAACCTCACCGGCTCGGGACAATAGTGTTTCTTCCTTATCCGACAGAGTATGCGGTTTTTGCCGGATAAGTTGGATCATCGAATAGCGATGGTCTTTCAGGACATCCGCTTTCGCCCATTCCTTGAGGACGGCTTCATCCCGCGACAAGATTTCCGGGCTGATCCAGGCCAACCGGCCGCCGATTTCAGACCATTTGGCGCGAATCCGCGCTTGATAGCCCTGGTTTTCGGAATGGCCGGTGTCCTCATCCGCCCGCAAATGCGCATAGGTATAGAGTTTATCCAGCAAGCGACTCAGGTTGACATCCAGGACGTACATCTCCGCCACGGCCTGCGCCGAAGTCAGCTTGCCTTTCAGTTTTTCCAACGGCTCCGTCAAGGCGTCAATCTTTTCGAAGTCCTTTTCCCAACTGGAAAAATCCGGATACAGGGCCTCAACATTCCACCGATACTTTTTATCAATTTCCGCACGGGTCGGCGTCCGGTCAGCGGCGGCCCCCGCCGGCGGATCGTCGGGACTGCAGTGTAAACCCGCCGCGCTCAGCGGTTGTTCAAACAGACGGTTTGGAAAATTTCGCATTGAAGAACCTCACAACATTTTTAAAAGTATTTGTTGGAGAAATAGTGCCCAATCGGGCCGATTCCCGTCAACCTCGGAAGCGGACAGAAGAAAATTGCTTCCCAACTGCCCGGCCCTAAACCTGTGTCGCTTTTCGAGCCTTGAGGAGTGAAACGGCCTCCCGGACATCCTGTGCGCGATCCTTTGGAACCACCAACACGCCGTCGTCGGTGACGACGACCACCAGATGATCCACCCCCACCAGAGCCACTGCGGTCTTTTCGCTGCCGCTCGCATTGTAAACAATGCAGTTGCGGCTGTCGATGACGACCGGATCGCCGACCAGCACATTGCCCGCCGCGTCAGAGGAACGCGACCGATCCAGCGCATCCCACGCGCCGATGTCATCCCAGCCAAAATCAGCGGGAACCATGGCCACCTGACGCGCTTTTTCCATCAGGGCATAGTCGATTGAAATATTCTCCAGGGATGCAAAAATCGCATCCACCTCCCCTTCATCTCCCGCGGCCATGGCCGTGGCCATGGCAGGGATGGCGGCGGCGTGCGCCGGGGAAGCCGCTTCCAATTCCGTCATAAAGCGGGGAAGGGTCCAGAAAAACATGCCGGTGTTCCAATAGAACCGTCCGGTGGCGATAAAATCCTTGGCCGTTTCGCGAGACGGTTTTTCTCGGAACCGCTCCACCCGATACACCGGCGACACTGCGTCGCCCGCTAGCAGGGGATCCGTCTCCGGGATTTCAATATACCCATACCCGGATTCCGGTCGGGTCGGACGCGCGCCCATCACCACAAGACAATCCGCCTGCGCCGCCGTTTCGAGCGCCCGATCCACCGCCTTCAGGAAACCATCGTGATCGGGAATGGCGTGATCGGCGGACAACACGGCTACGGTCAAGTCGTCCGCCGATTTTCCATAGCGCGCCATCAGCCGGGCCGTCGCATACGCCAGACAACCTGCCGTGTTTCGTTTGCATGGCTCGGCCCACACATTCTCCACCGGCACGCCGGCGCCGCCCGCGCGAATCGTTTCATAAAGTTGCCGCGAAGTGGCAATATACGCGTGATCGGCCGAAATCAACGGCTCGATCCGGGCGACCGTTTCCTCCAGCAGGTTGAGCCGCGGATGGGTCAGCGTCAGCAATTGCTTGGGACGTGACTGACGCGACAGGGGCCAGAAGCGCTCTCCCGAGCCACCCGCCATAATAAGACACACTTTGTTTTTTGACATCGATCATTCCATTGGTTTAGTTTCAGGCACTGAACGAATCCGTCTCCATCGTCCGAACAAAAAATCACAGTATGCGCGTATCACGTCCCGCCGGGCGCCCCGAGCGTATGTCGAACGGAACCACTGCAATTCAAAAAGCGCAAAGCGGAACAGCCAGTCCAGGGCGCCCAGCCGCTTGCCGACCAGATTCATGCGCCCGTGATGATACAATTTCATAAAAGCGGGACTCGCCCGCGTCACCGAAACGGACTCGTGGTGAATCAGTGCACAGGCCGGCTCGTAAACGACACGATACCCCGCCTGTTTGACAGCGAGGCACAAATCGCACTCCTCAAAATAGGCCGGCGAAAAACGGGGATCAAATCCACCGATCGACACCAGAAGGTTTCGCCGAATCGCCAGGGCGGCCCCCGTCACATAATCCACATCGCATGCTTCATCAAATAGTCCCCGGTCTTCCAAGCCATTCCCCCGGTGATCCGTCATGCCGTTCGCATAGACAATCCCACCGGCATGTTGGATGCGACCGTCCGGATAAAGCAGTTTCGCGCCGACGACACCAATCGATTCATCGGAGGCCATTCGATCCGCCATCGCCTCCAGCCAGCCGGCCTGCGCTTCCGTATCCGGATTCAAAAAAACGACAAGATCCCCGTTTCCGGCGCGCCAGCCCTGATTATTGGCCGGGCCGAATCCCACATTCTCGGTATTGCGAATCACGCGCGGGATCAGCGGATGGGCCTGCGCCGCCTCGGCGCTGCCATCCGACGAATGATTATCCACAACCATCACCTGGACGCCAACATGTTTTGTCGTCTGGAGGATTGCGTCCAGACAGCGAAGAATCCAGTTGCGATGATTCCATGTAACCACAACAATATCAATGGTCGGGAAGGGGGCAGACATGCAAATAACACCGATCAGTCAAAGAAACGTTTGATTTTTCGGGACAATCGATCGGTCAAACTCGACGATTCGTCTTTTTCTTCTGGCGCCGGATCAGCCGATGGTTTCGGAGGAGCCGGCCGTTTCCGGCTTGCAGAGGCGCTGCCAAATAATCCGCCCGCCGAAATGGAATGATGGGGCGATGGGGCGCGGCCAAAGGCGCGAATGTCGTTGGTTGAATCGCGCACAACCGCCTGGATCAGTTTGGATTTGCTTTGAAGGGATTGCAACGTTTCGCCCACGACTTTCTCTCGAACCACCGCGTTGGAGAGCGGATTGGCCCCCAATTTGGCATACAAGGTTTCGGTCAGAGGCGCTTCAAAGGAACTCCCACTGAAGCCAATTTGAGACGCATTGGCCAGAGCAAACGCCACTTGGGTCCACCCCGCGATTTCCTGATATTGGCTCGGGGGCATTACCGGATTATTGTAGTATTGCGCGGCCATCCGAATCGGCTTCGGCAGTCCCCAGTCCCCCAACAAGCGCGGTGTGAGGTCCGCATGGGAACAGGCCAGCGCCTCCCCTTCGGCCACATGGAAAGGAACCTGGTCATGGGCCGCCTTTGACAGTATCTCGTTGAACGTCTCCGGCCGCCGTAACGCCAGAACCACCTTCCCCAACCCGTGCAACAGGCCGGCCAGATAAAGTTGTCCTGGTGTTTGGGTCCCCAGCTGATGGACCGCCCCCAAGGACCAGGCCGCCCAGGCGCAGGCGCGCGCGTGGCTCCAAAAAGCGTCATACGTAAAATTGCCAACCGCCTTGAATCGAGGAACGGCCTGATTCACGGAATAGAAGGTCATCATATCAACAGCATCGGCCAAACCGATCAGCGTAATGGCGTGACTGATGGTGGTAATGCGCTTGCCCCGCTCAAAAAATGGCGAATTGGCGATGCGGATCAGCCGATTACCCAGTTTGGGATCTCGTTTGGCGATCGCAACCAGTTTACTGATGGAAAGTTCGGACAAAGGGCTGTGGATAAGATCCACCATCGCCCGGCCAACATCCGGCAACGGCGCCACCAGGGCGCGGTCCCCCAGAATATCCGTCACTTCCTTTTCTGCCTGGGCATCCAATGACGTCATGAAATCATCCGTACTCGACATCCTGAGGGAAACGAACCATACGCCGAACCTTTCGCAATCCTATCCGGAACCTGTCCCCGCAGGCAACCTAGGAGGACCCTGCCAATGGGTCAAGCCCAAATTTGTCAAGCACGGAAAACGACAAAAAATGAATTGCGGCTTGATTGCCGGTCGGTTGGCCGATAAAGTGGTGTCCGGGTTTCTGTATCAGCCAATCGAAAGCTGATATGGACGGACCGGATGGGAATCAGACGCCCGGCGCGCCGTATCCAAAAGACGACGGGGCATCACAGTTGGATACAAGCATTTGACCGCTTCAGGGCGGCTGATCGGTCCCATTCGGTTGCTCGTTTGCGTGATTCTATTATTGGGGAATGTTTTTTATCGATAGGGAGATTGTGATGCAGGTTCCACTGTTGGATTTGAAAGCTCAGTTGGCGGGAATTCAGGAAGAGGTACTCCAGGCGGTCGAAGAAGTCGTTCTGTCCACGCGCTATATCATGGGGCCCAAAGTCGAGGCGCTGGAAAATGAAATCGCCGACTACGTGGGCGCCGCCCACGGCATCGGCGTCAGTTCGGGCACCGATGCCCTTCTGGTCGCCCTGATGGCGCTGGAAGTGGGACCGGAGGACATCGTCCTGACCACGCCTTATTCATTTTTCGCCACAGCCGGCGCGGTGGCCCGCGTCGGCGCGCGCCCCATGTTTGTGGATATCGATCCGGACTCCTATAATATGGATCCGGCGGCGCTGGCCACCTGGTTCGATCAACACCCGGATTTGGCCGATCGGGTCAAGGCGATCATCCCGGTCCACCTGTATGGCCAATGCGCCGATATGGATCCCATTCTGGCCCTCGCGAACGACCGTGGCCTTGCGGTCATCGAAGACGCCGCGCAAGCCATCGGGGCGGGATACTCCTCCCCCAAAGGCGACGCCAAGGCCGGCGCCATGGGGACAGTCGGATGTTTCTCCTTTTTCCCCAGCAAAAACCTGGGCGGGATTGGCGATGGCGGCATGGTCGTGACGCAGGACGCCGCCCTGGCCGACAAACTGCGCAAACTCCGCAATCACGGCGCCAAGCCGAAATACTATCATGCCATCATCGGTGGCAACTTCCGGCTCGACCCGATCCAGGCGGCCGTGTTGTCGGTCAAACTGTCCCACTTGAACGATTGGCACAAGGGGCGCCAAGATAATGCGGCTTATTATGACGCGAACCTGACGATCGAGGGCGTGAAAAAGCCGAAGGCCCTGTATGGCCGGGACAAGCACATATATAATCAATACGTCATCGCCGTGCCCGAGCGCCGCGATGCATTGCGACAATTCCTCACCGACAACGGCATCGGCAATGAAGTGTACTATCCGGTTCCCTTCCACGAACAGGAATGCT
>JADFCT010000052.1 GCA_017161665.1 Candidatus Sumerlaeota bacterium | reverse complement strand
TTCTTCTGGTGTTATTTGGCACAAAAAAACCGGGACAGGCTGGGAAATCCTATAAAGGAAACCTTCCCAAGCACGCCCCGGCGCCTCTTCCAATCACGCCCTCTGCGCATGTGCGTTTGGTTTCTTGACACATCCCTTATCGTCTGATTTGTCAGTGCCTTGAGTTTTATTTCGAAAAAGATCAAACGCTAACGGGCTGGCCGTCGGCGCCGTCACGATTGTTTGCTTGCTTCGCCGCAAAAATCGCGCCGGCGCCTCAGTCGCTTGTTCTCTGACCCAGGGCTCCGCTCCCTATCGGTCGCTCCACCCTGGGCTATTATGTGTCACCCCTATCGGGGCTTGGCGGATGTTTGGCCCCTGGGACGCGGGCCTTATCCGACAGCGACGCCGCGCCCAAGGGCGCTTTGTTTCGTCGCCGCCTTCGGGGCTTGGCGGATGTTTGGCCTCTGGGGCGCGGGCCTCATCCGAAATTCGCGCCACGCCCAGGGGCGCTTTGCGTCTTTGCGCCTTGGCGTTTAAAATGAAATCATCACGCCACGTCCCGACGCCATTTTCATCATTTATTGTGTCCATTCTGATGGACATGGGGAACTTAAAAAAGAGGAATTTTTTATTTCCGCCATCTTTATTTGAAACTTTGAATACGGTCGCTTCCCCCTTTGCTTCGCGGCGCCACGTCCTGGGCTGGTCTCATGCCGTTCCTCCGCGACTTTGAAGACGATGTCCGGTTGAAGTCCCTTCTTTCCGTCATGGTTCATAAAAACACACCCTGGCTGAGATAAGGCCCATTCCCGCTCCCACAATCGTTTTCATCTCTATAGAAGGGCCTGGAAGGGCCATGGGCCTCTTGCCCATGGAATCTGCCGGATGACGGTGCCGGCGAGACGCCTGCGCGACAGGGGGTGGCGCGACCGGCGGGGCCGGTGAAAGGTCACGGTTTGCGTCGTCAGGATGATTTGACGCTTGCATGTCAGGTGGGCGCCGATGCTAAAATCACTTTCTTGGAAGGGTGGAGTACGCTTTCTCCCGTTGGAAACCATCATGGGATTAAATCGTTCCATCTGATATCGATTCTGCTATTTATTTTGGATGGTGTTTGCTGATGCTTGAGATGAATGAGATGTTGAGGCTGGTCGTTGACCGTGAGGCGTCCGACTTGCATATTTCCGTAGGCAAGCAGCCGGTCATGCGTCTGCACGGGGGGCTGGACATCGTGGACCCGGATATTCTGACAGGTGATGATTCGGAGCGATTGATGCGGGAAATCACGCCGCCGCGGTATCAGCAGATGCTTCAGGAGCAGGGCAGTTGCGACTTTGCGTACTCCTTTACGGAGCGGGCCCGTTTTCGTACGGCGGTTCTGAAGGCGCGCGGCAAGATCTCGATCGTCATGCGTTTGATTCCCTCGACCATTCTGTCTTTTGAACAATTGGGTCTTCCTCGTGACTCAACGCTGGACATGCTTCAGGCGCACCGTGGTTTATGTCTGATCACGGGTCCGACCGGTTCGGGTAAGACGACCACGCTGGCGACCATGATCGCGTGGATCAACGAGCAATTGTATCGGCATATTATCACCATTGAAGACCCGCTCGAATACGTCCACGCGCACAAGAAATCGATTGTCACGCACCGGGAACTCCACGTGGACACGCCGTCCTTCTCCTTTGCCCTTCGCGGCGCGTTGCGTCAGGACCCGGACGTCATTCTGGTCGGTGAAATGCGAGACCTTGAAACCATGGAAGCGGCCATGTCGGCGGCTGAAACGGGCCACTTGGTTTTCGCCACCCTCCACACCATCAGCGCGGCTGAGTCGATTAACCGTATGGTGGACGCCTTCCCCACGAACCAACAGAACCAGATTCGATCGGTTCTGTCCGTCGCGTTGCGGTCCATTATTTCCCAGACCCTGTTGCCGCTGGCCTCCGGGCGGGGTCGTTGCGCGGCCTATGAGATTCTGCACATGATTCCGGCCATCGCGAACCTGATCCGCGAAGCGCAGATCAACCGCATCGTGTCAGCCATGCAAACCGGGGCCAAATACGGCATGATCACGCTGGATGACTTTATGCTGAACCTGTATCGTTCCGACAAGGTGACGGGGGACGTGGTGCTGCAACGCGCGCACTATCCCGAGGAAATGCGCCAGAAGATGATGGGGCATGTGGAGATGAGCGTGGATCAGGATGAGGAGATATAACGGAGTGGGGGTTTGGGCCGAGGAGCGGCCAGATGGCATTCATTCATCATTAATCGGGTGGAAACAGGGGCAGACAAGATCTTTCTGGTGGGAATAACGGAACCATGGCCAAAAATTTGGATAACAAAAAACGAAAAAATGTCGCCGTGCCAACGGATGAAGAGGCGGGGTTTATTGACGCCATGCGGGCGTCGCTGGACCGCAAGGCCGGAAAAAACGTCGAAGGGGACAAGGGCGACGCTGTCGATCAGGCTCAGGATATGGAGGCGGCGACCAAATACGACGCTTCGTCGTCGGGGGCCTCATCGGTCCGGCAGACGCTGGACGCCACCGTCGAATCGAACATGGTCAAAACCGTGGCCGCCTATCAGGGCATGGATTTTGTCGATATCCCCTCGTTGGGGCTGAATCACGACAAGGTGCGCGATCTGATCCGTGAATTGGGCGGCGATGTGGTCAAGCAGTATAAGGTGATGCCGTTGCGGGTGATGGACGATGGCACGCTGGAGGTGGCCATTTCCGATCCCTTGGATGTCACGATCAGCGATAACCTGCGGATGTTGACGGATCGCCCGATCCGGACGGTGGTGGCGAACGAAAATGACATCGTGGACTTTGTTGAGATTATCTGGGGGGTGGGCGATCAGGGGATGGAGGACGTGATCAACGATTCGCCCGATGATGAATCTTCGACGCTGGAGCAGGTTGGCGGGGCCGATGGGGCGGTGGATCTGGAAAGTGATCCGATGAAGTTGGCCGCCTTGCCTCCCATTATCCGTTTGGTGAACGGGTATTTGATGCATGCCATTCAGGACCAGGCCAGTGACCTTCACTTCGAACCCTTCCGCGGCATGGTGCGTGTGCGGTATCGCGTCGATGGTGTGTTGCGGGAACTGCCGGATCCGCCCAAGGAACTGCAAGTGGGCATGGTCTCGCGCCTCAAGGTTATGTCCAACATGAACATCGCCGAAACCCGTGTGCCTCAGGATGGTCGTGTCCGGTTGAACGTGGAAGGCCGCGAGGTGGACCTTCGTGTGTCGAGTCTGCCCACGGTTCACGGCGAGAGCATCGTTATGCGTGTTCTGGACAAGTCGATGATGATGCTCAATATTGACCAGTTGGGCTTTTCATCTAAATACCTGAAAGCCTTTAATGAAGTCATTCATTATCCGAATGGCATTGTTCTGTGTTGCGGTCCCACCGGTTGCGGGAAGACGACGACGCTGTACGCGGCCTTGCGCGAGGTCAACGATCCGGGGTTGAAGATTATCACCACCGAAGATCCGGTGGAGTATCAGTTGCCGGGACTGGTGCAGGTCAACATCAATACCTCCGTGGGGCTGACCTTTGCCGCGTGTTTGCGCTCGATTTTGCGTCAGGACCCGGATGACATTCTGGTGGGTGAAATTCGTGACGTGGAGACGGCGGAAATCGCGATTCAGGCGGCGTTGACGGGGCACTTGGTTTTCAGTACGATTCACGCGAACTCGGCGTCGGCTTGCGCCACGCGTCTGATTGACATGGGGATTGAGCCGTTCCTGATCACGTCGACCATGCAGGCCATTATTTCGCAGCGTCTGATTCGAACGATTTGTCGTCAGTGTGGCCGGGCGCATATGCCGACCCCCGAGGAACTGGCGGAATTTGGGATGACCCCGGATGATTTGGCGGACCTGGCCCCGAATTTCCTGGAGGGCCAGGGCTGTGATGATTGTGGTCACACGGGTTATAAAGGGCGTTTGGGGATCTATGAGTTTTTGTCGTTCGATGATGAACTGAATGATTTGATTTTGAATCGCGCCACGTCGGACGAGATCCAGGTGATGGCGGTCCGGAACGGCATGGAAACCATGCGCGTGGACGGGTGGAGCAAGGCGATCCGGGGTGTCACCTCGCTGAGCGAGGTGGCCAGTCATACGCCACGCGAGAGCGAGAGTTCCATCAAGATCGAAATGGACAAAACGCTCAATCAGGGTTTGTCGGTGGACGAAGAGGCGTTTGTGAGCCTGCCACAGATGCAGGCGTTGCCGACAATGGGCAGTGACGCGGGCGGCATCGCCGCGCCCTGGGAACATGAGGCGGCGGCGCGGGCCGGGGGCGGTCGCAATTAATCGACGTATTTTTTTCAGGCCGTTATATAAATGATAAGGATGAAAACGCTTGGCCGGCGTTTTCCAAATCGGAGGCTCCACAGAGAGTGTCCGTGTTCAGCGAGAGGTGTTTGCCATGCCAGAGTATAATTATCTAGCCATGGATCGCGGCGGCAAGCAGATCAAGGGGGTCATTGAGGCCCCGAGTGAAGAGGCGATTATCGAGAAGCTCCGTGGGATGGGTTACTATCCCATGGATGTGGCCCTGAACAAGAAGGGCGCCGGTGATCTGGACCTGATGCAAATGCCGGGTATCCGGAATATCATAGGCCGGGTCAAACAGAAGGACATCATGGCCTTTACCCGTCAGCTGGCGACGCTGATTGATGCCGGTCTTCCGATCCTTCGCAGTCTGCATATTCTGGAGGATCAAACGGAATCGCCGGTTTTTAAAATCAAAATCCGCCAGATTGCGGAGGATATTGAAAGCGGTTCGAGTCTGGCCGAGGCCTTGGATCGCCATCCCAAGCAATTTGACAACTTGTATGTCTCCATGGTGCGCGCCGGTGAGTTGGGCGGTGTTTTGGAGGCGGTTTTGAACAAGGTCGCGCAATTCCTGGAAAAACGGGCGTACATGAAGAGCAAGATCAAGTCGGCCATGATGTACCCGGTGGTCGTTATGGTTGTGGCCACGGTCATTGTCGGCGTCATTCTGATCTTCATTCTGCCCAAGTTCCAGGATATGTTCGCCCAACTGGGCGCGGAAAGTCTGCCGGGGCCGACGCAGTTCCTGGTGGATGTGTCCTGGGCGTTGACAGAACAGCTGCCCATGGTTATCCTGGGGGGTGTTCTGATTGTGGCCGTGTATATGCGTGTTAACAAGACGCGCGAGGGCAAGCATATCATTGACAAGATGAAACTCAAGATCCCCGTCTTCGGGATGTTGTTGCGCAAGTCATCCATCGTGCGGTTTGCCGAGACGCTGGCCACGTTGATCCACGCCGGCGTTCCGATTCTCCAATCCCTGGACATCGTCCGCGACACGTCGGGCAATGAGGTGGTGGCTCGGGCCATGGATGATGTGTATGATAGCGTCAAGGATGGGGAGACGATTCACGAGCCCCTGAGCGAAGCGAAGGTCTTCCCGCCGCTGGTGATTCACATGGTGGCCGTTGGTGAGGAAACGGGCGCGATCGATAGCATGTTGAACAAGGTGGCCGAGGCATACACGCGCGAGGTGGACGACACGGTCGAAGGTCTGACGGCTCTGTTGGAGCCGCTGATGGTTGTGTTCCTGGGGATCACGGTCGGTGGTATTGTTATTTGCCTCTACCTGCCCCTGTTTGAGATTGGCAACCACATCAAATAGACTGGAATCGCGCTCCGCGGAGGACGTTCCGCGGTGGAATGGTTTGTGACGGTGTTGGATTGCCCTGAGGAGAGGGATGTGGGGTGTCTCCTCAGGGCAATTTAATTGCCCCGAATAAAGTTGGTTAATTTTCACAGTATTGCCTTCAGAAAGTTGACTGTCTGCGTTAAATGATCCAAACTTATACTGGCGGGAGGTCAGCACCATGATTTCCCAGATTGGTTTTCGAAAGAACGAGTTTATGGTTCGAATGGTTGGCAGATTATTTCTGAGACTGGCCGGACGCCGGCTCCGGCGGCGAAGTGGTTTCTCACTGGTCGAAATGCTGGTGGTGATGACCATTGTGCTGTCGCTGACGCTGTTGAGCGTCCTGGCGTACCAGTCCTATCAGAATGGTCGCCTGGCCCCGGAATCCGCCCGCCGGATCACGTCGGTGTTGCGCTCGGCGCGCGAGATGGCGATTGCAAACAATGGGACCTATACGGCGGTGCTGGATATGGAAGCGGGGCGGATGTGGATCGATCAGAGCACGACGGATTCGCTCGATTATCGGCCTCAGGTGGCTTCGCCGATTTTTTTGCCCGATCATGTTCAGGTCTCCGGATGGAGTGACGGCGCGACGACCGGAACGTTGCTGTACTATCCGTATCAAGGCGACGGAACCGGTGTGAACGGTCTGGTGCGGATTGATGAGCCGGGAGCAGACCGTCCGACCTGGGCGTCGGTGGAACTGTTTCGGACTACGGGACAATTCCGCGTGCGGTCTTCGGCGCGATAGACTCTTCCCATGACGGGATGGATGATTTGTTCGGGATGGAACTTATGAGAGGAACTGTGAACGACAGGCCAGGTGGGGCGCGGACGTTCCGACAAGGCGCCCGGGGGGTAACGATCCTGGAAACCGTGGTCAGCGTTTTGATCTTCATGTTCGGGATCGTGGCGATATTGAATTATTTCCCCATGACAGAGCGTTCGTATCGCCAGGCGGCGGATCTGAGTCGGGCGGCCTTGTTGGGCCAGCTAAAGGTCCAGGAAATTCGCCGGGATGACGATCAGGCCGGCTCCCTGCGTCGAGCCATTTCAATTCTCAGCCGACCGACGGTTCCGATGACGTTCGCTCAGGAGCCGCGGATGGCCTATTCGTTCAGTGGCGTGTCGCTGTTGGACCCGGATGACGCGCCGGGGATGCCGCGGGTGATTATCCGGTACAGCCAGGAGTTTCAACCCGGCGGAGCGGTTCTATTCGAAATGCCGTTTTAGGTCCGGATCGGGAGCGGCGCGACTTGAAGTGGGATTGGTCTATGATGTGTTTTGATTCAATGCGAAGAATGGATCGGGGAACAACCGGGCGCCGGGGCTTTTCCATCGTGGAGTTGATGGTCGCCACTGTAATCACCATGATTGTGGTGGCCGGTTCGACGAGTGTGGTCATGCAGGTGATGCGGTCGAATCAGATCATCCGTTCCCAGTTGGATGCCGTCGTCGTGGGGCGGACGGTCTTGCGCGACATCTCGCTGGAATTGGCTGGCGTGGAACTGATGTATCTCAAGCAGGAATTCAAGGGTATCAACGTGCCGGGCAGCTATGGCGACGGCAAGGATAACGATAACGATGGCCGTGTGGACGAAGAACGGCCCGATGGTCAGGATAATGACGGCGGGTATGTGGATCGTCATGTGGCGTTGGGGGGGGCGGTCGAGCGACCGGGACACGTGGGATTTGCGGATTTGGGCGATTGGGGCGTGGATGAAGACGTGGTGTTCGACAGGGACCGATTGCGATTCCAGGTTGCCCCTAAAGGGGACGAAACCCTTCGAATTTATGAGTATTCCATTGGAACCGATAGTGGCGACGATCATGTGCTCCTGCGCACCACCTATACGACGGAATCGGACGGGCGGGGCACGTCGGTCACCGAGCCGCTGGCGTTTGGGGTTCTGGGGCTGAACCTGCTTTACTGGAATCCGAACATGGCGCGGCCGAACTGGGTGGAAGCCTGGGATTCGGCGGAGGCCCCTTTCCCGGTCCCTGGGCTGGAGGCGCCGGCGTCGGTCTATCTGACGGTGGCCGTCTATTCCGGGATGGCGCCCCTGGACGCCTTGACGCTGGGGTTCGGCCGACCGGTGGACGTGGAGATGTTATCGACGATCGTTAATCTGGAAGCGGTGATTTCGGATCCGCGGTATGAGGCGACTCGGGATCCGGCGTAGTGGTGGACTCTCTTTTGGGTGAGATTGCATGAAACAGAATTTGACGATATTGGGCCGAAGGACGGATCGCCGGGGATCGGTGATGATCGTGTTGCTGGGTCTGCTGGCCTTCATTACGTTACTGTTCACCACGTTGTCGGTGACGGCCCGTTTGGAGATTCGCGCGGCCCATAACTTTGCCAACGGTATTCGCGATAATATGATTGTGGCGTCCGGTGTGGCCGTGGCCCGGGTGGCCTTGAGCCAATATGATGGGCCTGTGGCGGCCAATCAGCCATGGGGACGGCCCCGCGCCTCGGCCAACAGCCCGATTGGCGTCCCCCAACGGGGCAACGGCGCCAATCAGGCCCGGTTCTTATCCAACGACCCCCTCTGGGGCGGACGCCCGCCATTGGATTCGCGGGGAACGGCCATTGAGTCGGCGGCGGGAGCGCAGCGGCGCGAAGTGTATGATCCGGCCGCGTCTTTTGGTTTTGCCGGCGCTGATATTGTGGCCGAAGATGAATCGGGCAAGTTGAATATCAATGCGGCGGGGTGGTATATTGACACGGAAAGTCGCGCCGCCTGGCGGGCTGAGCAAAAACAGACCGCTGTGGGCGACGCGCGGTTTATGAACCGAGACACCCCCAGACGCGCGATCCGTCCACGGCGACTGGACCCCAAAGACATTGATGGGATCACGATGATGCGGAGCGATGTGGGGGGGGGCGCCCGGAGCGAGCCGGACGAGGTGTTAATGACCTCACCGGTGGACCTGGATCTGACGCTGGCCCTGGCAGCCATGTTAACGGGCAGCGGCGTCGCGACGGACGTCGAGGCGGCCCGCTTGGCGCAGGCTATCATTGAGTATCGATACGGACCGGACAAGCGGCCGGGCCGGGCCGGAGTGGACGACAACTTCAACAGCATCCGCTCCAAATCGGCGCGACCGGCCATGGATGGCCTGGATAATGACGGCGACGGCGTGATCGATAATCCCGAAGAGCGTTGGTTGGCGGTCTTGTCGAACGGATGGGATGACAATGGCGACGGCGTGGTGGACGATGAGGGCGAGGCGCTGGAGCGAAACGGTCTGGACGACGACCGCGACGGCATGGTGGATGAAGATGGGGAAGGGATCGATGACCCCGCCGAATTTGTGAGCGACCCCCGGCTGCCGCCTAACGGCGATGATCGGCCGTTCTTGCGTGTGGAGGATTTGAAGAAGGTCCCGGGCATGACGGACGAAATTTATCAGGTATTGAAGGACCGCGTGACGGTCCTGTCGGGATCGTCGGATGTGGTCGTGACGGAGGCAATGAAAAAGGCGGCGACAGCGAACCTGCGCGGGGGAGTGGATGACGTCGAAGAAGTGCCCATGGTGGCGATCAATTCGGCGACGGTTTTAGAAATTGAAACGCATTTGAACCGCTTCTTTCCCCAATGGCCGGCGGGCCTGGCCCGGCAGTTTGCGGCCAATATCGTGGATGCGCGGGATGCCGATCGGATTCCGACGTTGATTCCGGGACTGGACGGCGAGCCGGTGTTGGGCATTGAGAGGACACCCTACATCAATGAGGTGTGGTCGGACTCGATTACATTGCCCGAAGACGGTGATGACGGACAATTTGTGGAGTTGTTCAATCCTTACGACACGCCGATGGATGTGGCCGGCTGGCGACTGATGACGGGGACAAGCGTGGTGACGCTTCAAGGCCAGATCGCGCCAGGCGGTTTCCTGGTCGTGACGGATGACGCCACCGGCGCGCGGCCCGAGCCGGCGGGCATGAACCGGCCCGGCTACGGTTCGCTCTATGACATCTTTGGCGTGGTGGGCAACAACTCGACGCGCCGGGTGCTGGACGTGATTTTCTTTGATATTCCCGATGACGCGGGCGAGATTCGCCTGGTGGACGCCCAAGGACATTTGATCGACCGGTTTGTCTATTCCGGCGGCTTAATGGACGGAGCGATTCGCAGTTTTCAGCGCAACGACCCCCGGGTGCGCGTGGCGGAGCGCGCAGCGCCGACGCCCCTGGAGCGCAACGCAAACTGGGCGCCGCCAACGGGAATGGACAACGAAGACTTGTTTGACCGCGCGGAAGCGCGGGATCACGCTTTCGCATCCGTCGCCGATTTACTGCATGTCTATGCGGGATGGTCGGGACAGGAAATGGCAATGAACGGCGGCGCGGCATCCGGGAGCGGCGGGATGCGGAAGGGCTTGGGCGCCTCGACCGTGGGGCGCGGACGCCTGGCCGACAGCGGGCGGATGGAGCCGGCGCGGGGCGCGGAACGTGTCAATATCCGTATCGGCGAGGCCGCGAATCCGACCGGTCAGCGCAATGGCGCCGATGCCCTGCAATGGTGCGCCCAATGGGCCTATCCCCAAATCTTCAGTGAAGACGCTCGCGAACCGGATTTCCGGTTACTGGACGTTTTCTGTTTGAATGAACCGGCGGGCGCGGCCGACGCCGCCTGGCGGATGGAAGAGGCGTTGCGCGCGGGAACGGCGGCGGTTTCTCCGGCCGGAGGAGCGCGGATGCGGGAGATGGGACCCGTTCGGGGCGACGGGCCACAGACGGTTTCCGTTTCGGTTTCGACCCGACCAACGCAGTCGTCGGATGGGACCGCGCCGGATGGGCCCTGGGAGCGTCCGGCCAGGGACATGTTTCGTGTGGGACGGATCAACGTGAACACGGCGCCGTATGAGGTATTGGCGGCGGTGGCTTATGTCTTCCCCGATGGGACCACTTTTGCGCAGCGAGTGGCGGGCCAGCGCGAGGTGATGACGCAATCCCTCGTGGGGTCACGCGACAGCATGGGCGCGCCCTTCGAGTCGTTGGGCCGCTTTTTTCAATCCGACGCCCTCTTTGGCGATTTGACGCCGGCGGATCGGATTCTGGTGGCCCGACGGTTGGCAGGCGTCTTGACGACGGGTTCCGATACGTTCCGTGTGACGGTCCGGACCCTTCGGGAGGATGAAAATGGGCCGCGGCTGCGATATACGCGCGCGGCTCAGGCGCTGGTGGTGGATTCGAAGACGCAATCGCAGGTGGTGACGTGGGATTACGTGCCGAATGCGCAATAAAAATGTCGTAAGACCTGTAAAAAAACAGGTGTTGAATGCCCGGATTTGTTATAGAAATAATGCAGGCTCAAGATTGTTTGTTGTGTGGCTTCGACCGATCGCGCGCGCGTGATCGGCGGGATTCGGGCGGAAGGCGAAGGGGAATTCGGGTTGACAGGAATCAACCCCGGGCAGTAGCCTGATTGGTCGAGCGCACATCCGCTTCAGAGGTGGTTTTATAATGGAGATGGTCTATACAATGCATGTGATGTCCAGGATGCCACGGCGCGGTTTTTCGTTGATCGAAGTGCTGGTGGTGGCGGCGATTTTGTCGATTCTCGCGGGAATCGGTATTGTCAACGTCCAGCAGCTAATGGAGAACAACCGCCGCAAGGCGACGGCCGCGGAAGCCCGCCAGTTGGCCACGGCCATGTCTTTTGCCAACGATGATGTGGGGTTTTTCCCCAAATTGAACTACCTGAATGAAAACACCTATGAAGTCGTGCCGAATACGGGGGATGGGATGATCGATCCGGCGTTGAACGGCTTGGTTTATCCGGATGTGGATTATATTGGAAAGATTGATTCGCCCCAGGTTCATAAATCGGTGACGCAGCGCGTGGCCTTGAAGTGGGGGGGGCCTTATTGGGCCATGGCCGTGACGTCGACGGCCGGTGGACGCCGGGCCTCGGGCTTTGTCATGATGCAGATGCCGGGCCGCCGGAATGAAGAACGGCGCTGGCCTTCCGACCCCTTTGGCCGGCCTTATGTGTGTTATCTGTTGGAACATATTGATTTGAACGAATACCCGAACGAGGCCGGGAGCACATTGAACGGCCTGCGTTTTCTGAAGGACCCCATGGGCACGCCGAACTACATCGCCGCTGTGGTCAGCTACGGCAAGGATCACTTGCCGGGGCTGGTTCGGAACGACCAAATCCGCAAAACGCAGCAGGCCTTGTTCACGGAGTTGTTCCCCGAGGAGCGGTATCGCCTGCCGACGGTACAGGACTTTGAGATGAATACCGGCAAGGGCGCGCTCTTTTTCGCGGGATATTCGGAATCAAAGGCGAGCAATCTGCCCGGCTACACGGGGGCGCCCGGTATGATCGGCGTGACGGATGGTCCGATCCTGGATAACACAAGTGGACGGACGCTGGTTTCCGACGATGTGGTCATTGAGTTTTAGAACGGATATATCAGAGGAAGCGGGAACAGGACTTATGATGAATGTATTGTTAAATGGGCGACGGCGCGACGCGCGTCGCGGGTTTACGGCGGTCGAGGTCAGTATGGTGGCCACGATCATCGCGATCCTGGTTTTGATCGCCACCCCCATGTTCCGCACGCGCATTGAGCAGGGGCGGATCACGGCGGCCAAGGCTGAAATGGACCGTATGATCACTTTTATCCAGTTGGCCAAGGGCGAAGCGGGGATTCATCCACGGCTTCAGGATTTGGACAATACGGATGTGTATAATTCCGCCAACCCCAACGCCTTCGTGCTGGCCGGTTCCCATGAAGAACTGCCCATTGCGAAATGGAACGCGGCCTTGACTCGTGAAGAGCGGGGGGCGCTGTCGAAAAACTGGGGCGGTCCCTATCTGGCCTTCAAAAACTTCATCTATATCGACGAACTCATGGCCGAATACCCCTTCCTGATTCGGGATCACGGGCAAATTGCCGGCCCCATCCTGGTGGTCGCCACCGGGCCGCACATGAACGACCAGATGTCCCTGGCCCTGGACAAGTATCCCCTCGACCCTTGGGGCAATCCGTATATTTTCTTTGGCGAGGGGACGTTGAATCCAGACGGGACGGGTTCATTCCCGGAGAACTATGATTTTCAGAAGTGCGCCATTATCTCGATGGGGTCCAATGGCCTGCCAGGGGACGGACCGTCGGTGGGGACATTGGATTATCGGCGCTGGCCGGTGGGCCAGATTCCGGCCAATATGGCGGCTCTGGGCACGGGCGACGACATTTTATTTGAATTTTAGTCCGCAAAACGTTGAGCGGATGGGGTAACGATCAGTTGAGCAAGACACATCATTGAGTATAAGGATAGGCTCGGCAATGAGACAGACACTTAATGGATTCGATTTAAGAAAGAGCCCGCAAAGCGACCGGGCCGGGTTCAGCATCCTGGAGGTCCTGATCACGGTGATTATCATCGGTGTTCTGGCCTCGATCATGGTTCCGAATCTGGCGCGCCGGGCCGAAGAAGGCAAAATCGAGGCGGCGCGCATGGATCTGCGTGAATTGGCGGAAGCCGAGGCGCGTGTCGCCATTTCGCTGAACTATTATGTGCCCCAGCACGTCTTGAATGACCTGGTCTGGGGACCGGACATGACCTCGGATGCCATTATTTACGAAGAGAACAATCCACGTGTGGCGCCGAGCATGGGAACCCGGATTTTCATCGATAAGAAAACCGGCGACTTCCTGGATGCCAATTACTCACAAAATCTCTTCGACCAGATGGTCGGC
>JADFCT010000051.1 GCA_017161665.1 Candidatus Sumerlaeota bacterium | reverse complement strand
GCTGACCACTTCCAACGCCCCTTCGTAGGCGGATTCACCCAGCGAAGGATCGAAGGTGATCGTGGCCCGCAGGAAATCGACATAGTCGCCGCGCAGTTCCGTCAGATCGCCGGACCATTCGGTGATGCCGTTGAGCAGGACGCTGTCCAGCGAGAAGGCCGACGAACCGGTCAACGCGACGGACTGCACTTCCAGCGGCGCGCTGTTCACGGAATTGAAGATATCAACCGTCTTGGTCACCAGACCCTGCGCGGAAGTCACGGAACCATAAGACACCGCGTCGGGCAAGGGAACGATGTTGCCGCTTTGGGGCGGCGGCGCGCTCGGTGTCGAAATGTCGCCCTGCAAGGTCACATTGTCGAAGACGGAGTAATGGAGCACCCCGTCATTGTGTGAACAAGACACGAGGCCAATGTAAACCTGTTGCGGCATAGGAATGTTGATGGGCATTTCAGCATCCGTCGCCGGTTCCCAGTTGGCGCCGTCGGCGGACCAGTAGCCCCAGAAATTATCACCCTCACGCACCAGGCGCAGCCAGATGGGCAGGTAGTTGGTAATGTTCGGCGCATTGCCGCCCACAGCCCCGCCGCCTTCCGTTGCGCGATAGTTCACCTGAACGCCGATGTCATTCGTGTTCGGCATCTTGGGCACGGCGATATTAACCGACGGCCCCGACAGATCCTGACGAATCATGAGACCGGACTTGGCCCAGACGCTGCCGGGATCGTCAGCGGTAACGACACGGGCCGTAATAGAGCCGTCGCCGTCGAGGATTTTGTAGCCAAAGTGGAAGTTATCCGTGGCCAGCCAGATGTCGTCACCCGAGCCGACGACGTTGTATGTGCCATCCGTCGAGTTGTAGTAGAAGTAGCCGGGCGCGGCAGGGGTACCGACATCCGTCGATGCCCATCCGGCCGGAACGGGCGGCGTGGGCTGCGGCGTCGGCGTCGGCGTTGGCGTCGGGGGATCGGGCGGGATCGAGGTTGTGCCCGTAATGGCCACATCGGTGAACTCCACATGGTTCACAGCCCCGTCGTTGTGCGATGAGACCGCCAGACCGATATAGATGTCCGTCGGCATCCCCGGCAGAATCACCGGCTCGCCCTGTTGCAGCCATTCTTCGGCTTCCAGGTTTTTCCAGAATCCGGTAAAGGTGTCGCCATCGCGAACAATTCTCAGGTAAGTCGGCGGCGTCGTCCCGGCCGTGGCATATTCAGCTGAAGGGGCATCCGTTTCCATTCGATAGACAAACGAATGCCCATGGCCTTCCTCGCCATCAATGGGGCTCTGGATCATGGCCACGCGGCGCGCGCCGGGAGCCAGGCTTTCCCGCATCTGAATGGCGCCCTTGGCCCAGCGACGCGTGTTTTCCACGGACAGCACCTGGGTTTCAATGGAGCCGTTGCCCGAAAGAATCTGATAGGCGAAATGGAAGCGATCCTGATTGCCCCACTGGTCGCCGCCGCCACCACTCATGTGGAAGATTTCTTTGCCGTCCACCTGCTCGGTCCAGGCGGTCCCTTCCGGCCAGCAATCATTAATGTTAAGATACTGCCAGCCCGCTGCCGTCGGCGTCGGTTCCGGCGTGGGCGTCGGAACGATTTCAACCAACGAGCCGGTGAAGGCGAAGGAATCAAATTCCGCCGTCGCCAGGGCGCTGTCATTATGGGAAGACAGCGCAAAGCCCAGATACGCTTCGGTCGGGAAGGTATCCATGACCTGCGGATTCAGGTTAATTTCGATCCAGTTGATGCCGTCATTGGAACGATAGGAGCGGAACTCGTTACCCGTGCGGGTCAGACGAATCCATTGCGGGGCCCATGGGGCGTCCCAGTGCAGATAGTCGGCGCTGGGGCCGCCCGTTTCCGCGCGCCAGACACGGCCGATGGTGTTCGAGCCGGCATGGGGCGTGCTGGAAGTCATCACATGAATGGAATTGGCGTCCAGTGTCGAGCGAACCATCAGACCGGCCTTGGACCAGTCATTGGGGTGGGTCTGGGAAATAAGTCTGGCGCTGATATCGAAGTCCCCGGTCACCATGCGGTAGGCATAACGGAATTCGTCCGCATTGTTCCAGATGTCTTCGCCCGAACCCATCAGGGTGAAGTTTCCATTGGATTCCCAGGCCGAGCCGACCATGCCCACTCCGCCGATGTCGCGGGTGAACCAGCCATCCGGAAGACCCGTCGGCTCGGGCGGCGCATAGATGGAATTGCTCCGTCCCGGCGTGCCGTTGTTCTCCGGCGGCGTGCTGGCGCCCCAACTGTCCACAAGGGCATTGTCCGAAAAAGGATCGATCAATTCCAGCGACGATCCCATCCCGGAGGCGTCTTCGGGCCAGGGATCCCCGGCGCCATAGGTGACTTCATCAATGACCTCGCCGACGTTGTTGTTCAACGCTACGGTGTCCCCGCCGTCGCCCAGGTCACCGGTGTAGTCGCCGATGACATTCGTTATTCCATAGAATTCGAAAATGACGGAAGCCGAGTGCGCAATCACAAGATACGCGCCGCCTTCCAGATACGTCCCGCCGGGGATCTCATAGTCCACGGCGCCGGTCAGCGTCCAACCCGAGATATTGACCACCGTGTCCCCGCGGTTGAACAATTCGATAAACTCGTCGTTCACGTCCGCCGTTTCCGGATCGAACATGATTTCATTGATAACCACATCCCGCGTGCCAGCCGTCGCCAGCATGGCCGTCAAAACAAACAGCGCCATGAAGGCGAGATGGGCGGCGCGCGCCATCCACTTCGAATCGCCTGAACTGTACCGCATAAAATCCCTCCTTTAAAATAATAGAAAGACCGTGTCGCACAAGTCCCTGCATACGACAATAGACGTATTTACACGTGATAAGACCACAATTGCAACCCTTAAATGCTCGTCGCTGACGACAAAAAACCTAATGCGACGGTCGATCCATCCATGAAAAGCGGAAAGACTATTCCGCCTTGGACAAGTCGGTCAGATAGATATTGCGAAAGCGGAACGCCCCGCCTTTGGGGACTTCGGCCTGAAGCGCGATGTATCCGGGTTTCGATTCTCCCAGACCGCTCGCCGACCAGGCCGGCGCCCCATTGATGTCCAGCGACAACTGATCCCCTTGAACCGTCAGAATAAAGGTGTTCCATTCGCCGGGTTTGGTCATCCCTTCACTCTTGGCCTCCGGGATGGACCCCACGTTGCCTTCCTGCCCCTTGAGCAGATTGACCTGATAGCGCGCCGGCCAGGGACGGCCATCGGGAACGTCCGTATAGCGGAAATACACGCCACTGTCCCAGTTGTCTTCAGCCAGGGCCTTCCAGTCAAATTCCAGGATAAAATCGGAATACTGCTCCACGCTCTGCACCAACCCATTGCCACCCTGGAGCAGAATATCCCCCTGGTCCACGACCGCGTCACAGTTCAAAACCGACCAGCCATCCAGATTTTTTCCATTGTACAACGCCACGCGATTGGAAGTCGTCGCGCACGCTGTCAATAACATCGGCGCCACACAAGCCAATACGAGAATACGAACCAACTGTCGTTTCATTCCAGTTTCCTTTTCCATATAGAGTGCGCCCGACGCAAAGGTCATCGATCCGTCGAGTCAAATCCTCACCGCCCGCCCATGGTCCCATCGGCGGCGCAACGAGTCGGGTCATCGTCCCTGAATCAATGGGAAAATGCAATCCATGAATTTGAACACAAAACGGCGAGAGGCTTTCAAAAAGGGGCTCATCAATGCGCGGCCTTCCCCCCCGGCCCACCACGCCACAAATAATCGTTGGGCCGGCGTCGGGATTTTGTTACAGTTCCGCCTTTGTCTTACGCGCGGCCAGTTGACAGCGGCGCGAGATTATCTCGTCAAAACGAATTGAACAGACTGATGGTCTTTAAAGAATTTCTCCACTATTTCCGCCCCCATATCACTCGGCTGATCGTCGCCGCCCTGCTCATGGTCTCCGTCGGCGTCTTCACGTCCGGCAATCTCGTCGCCGCCAAGCCCATGCTGGAAATCATCTTCGGGGAAGTGGATTTCAGCATCGAGCAATACAAAGCGAACCTGGCGAAAAAAGACGCCGAGGCGAACCAAAACGCCTTGCCCATTGAAAAATGGTGGATGGAAGCGACCGAACCCTACCGGGCCCTATGGCGTGAATATGAACTGCAGTATTATACCTACGCCATCGCCAACAAACACCAGACGCTCCTTGTGCTCGCCATTGTGCTGGTTGTCTTCACCACGATCAAATCCCTCAGCGAATACTTTTCCAAATACAACCTTTCCTATTCCTTATATGCTGTCAGCCTGCGACTCCAGGAAGACTTGTTCGAGCACATCATGTATCAGGACGCCGCCTTCTTCAACGCCCGGACCACAGGCTTTCTGGAATCGCGGCTCAACACGGACGTCAAGGCCCTGCGCAAAGTGTTCGACATTGTCATTCGCGATGCCATCCAGCAGCCGCTCATCATTCTCAGTCTGGGTATTTTTCTGTTCATATCCAATCCCAAGCTGACACTCATGGCGATCGTCGTCATTCCCATTGCCGCCATCCCCATCGCCTATTTTTCGAAAAAACTCCGGCGCCTGACCCGCAAATCCCAGAAACAGACGGACAACCTCTTTTCCTTTGCCGAAGAGGCGCTGCGCAATTATCGACTCGTCAAGGTCTATGACTCCGTGGATTTTGAGGTAAACCGCTATCGCAAAAAAAATCAAAAACTGTTCGGCTACTTCGTCAAACAACGAGCCGCCAATTTCGCGCAGTCACCCATCATGGAAGTCCTGGGGGTCATGGGCGCCGCCGTCATCCTCGTCTATGGTGGCGGGAAAGTGGTCGATGGCGCGACCACCATGCGCGGCAGTGATTTCATCACGTACCTGGCGGCCTTGACGCTCTTTTATACGCCCATTCGAAAACTGACCAAGATCAATGTGTTCTGGCAGGGCGGGCTGGTGGCGGCCGAACGCATCAAGGAAGTCTTCGATTTCCGCAGCGACGTGGTCGATCCGCCCAACGGGAAACCCTTGGAACGCATCGAACGGGAACTGACATTCCAAAATGTCTCGTTTCAATATGATGAAGAACCGGTGTTGCAGAACATAAACATCACACTCCCCCTGGGCAAGGTCATCGCCATCGTGGGCAAGAGCGGCGCCGGGAAAAGCTCCCTGGCCAACCTGTTACCTCGACTCTTTGATCCCAGCGATGGAGACTACCTGATTGACGGCGTCTCGGCTCGGGAATATCGCCTGGGCGACCTGCGCCGCTGCTTCGGCGTGGTGACACAGGAAACGATTCTGTTCAATGATACGGTCGAACGCAATATCGCCTATGGTGAAACACAACCCATTGATCCCGCCCGCGTGGAGAGCGCGGCCCATTCGGCGTACGCTCATGATTTTATCATGGACTTGGAAGGCGGCCTGGGCTATCAAACCGTCATCGGTCAAGCGGGCGCGCGCCTGTCCGGCGGACAGCGTCAGCGGCTCGCCATCGCGCGGGCCATCTATCGCGACCCCCAGGTTCTGATTTTCGACGAAGCGACCTCGGCGCTGGATGAGGAGTCCCAACGGTTCGTCCAGGCGGCGATCGACAATTTGCTCAAAAATCGAACGGCCATCGTTATTGCCCATCGCCTTTCCACGATCCGAAACGCCGACTGTATTCTGGTAATGGATCGGGGACGTATCGTCGAATCAGGCCGACACGACGAACTCATCAATGCCGGGGGACTGTATTGCGAACTGTATCAACACGGACAAATTTGAAAGGGGAGGTTTAGCACACCATGCATTCGTTCGTAAAATGGAGCGCCAGCGCCCTGGTAGCGCTGTCGCTGGCCGCGTGCGCCAAGCACACGACGTCCAACACATCCCGCACGGCGACGGAACAGTTGCTCCTGACAACCGCTACGGACCGGGCGACACGGGAAGTCTCATGGAGCCATTTCGCCGACCAGGGCGTCTATCTCGATTCTTCAAAGGTGGAATCGGTGGACAAACAATATGTCATCAGTTCGATGAATGCCCGTCTGGGCGTCGCGGGAGCCCGCCTTGTATCCGAACGTCCCGAGGCGTCCGTGATCCTGGAACCGCGGGTGGCCGCGTTGGGAACGGATCTAAGCAGTTATCTGCTCGGCATTCCGTCCATTGAAATCCCCCTCCCACCCTTTGGCGCGTTCAAGACACCGGAGCTGGCGCTATTCAAAAAAGAAATCCAGGAGGCCCGGGCCCGCTTCGCGCTCCACGCCGTGGAGGCCACCAGTGGCTCGCTGGTCCTCAATCACCCCAGCGCCTACGGCAAGGCCTATCACGCCTACTGGTCCGTCTTTTCCATTCCCTTTATTTCCACCGACATACCGGAACTTCTGACGGAAAATGACAAACCGGAGGTAGAAGAACTCCCGGAACAAAGCGCCATCGACAAGATGGATTTGGGTTTATAGCCGGCCCCGAGCGACACACAATTGTCTCTCAAAACCTTCGGGCCTGAAAGATCTTTCAGGCCCGAAGGTTTTTTCTTGGTGATCAGTAGAAAAAAACATTGATTTCCCGCGCGCTCCCGATAAGATGGGGCCCGTGACGGTTGAAGTCTGCCGCAAAATATCATAGCGCCACCTGTCCCTGTTCTCTGAAGCGTGAGACTCGGCAATGACCGGATAAACGCTTGCCCATTTCCTGTTCCAAGGTGACCCCGATGATCAATAGGAGCCCATTCTTTTCCCTGCCTCGCGCCCAATCACCACACATTCCATCATTCGCATGGCTAAAACTGTTGCTCTGCTGCGCGCTGTGCCTCACACCCGGATTCGCATCCGCCCAAGTGGGACAACGGGCCGACGGAACCCTGGTCATTGATCCGCGCAGCCCGGATGACTTTGAGTTCAAAATCGCGATCCCTTCCTTCGAGCCCCTGACGCCCGGCGCGCCCCTGCCGGATACCAAGACGATTATTGAGGGCATTTACCTGAATCTGACGCTATTGAGCGAATTCGCCACCCCCACCAGTCAGGCGAACATCGAACGACTGCGGGCCCAGGAGCGACCGACCGGTAAGATCAATTTCGCCGCCTGGCGGGCCATGGGAATGCAACTCCTTCTCATCGGCCGAACCTCACTGACCGGGGACCAGATCCGGACCACGGTGGAACTCCATGAGACGGATAAAGAATCACTGGTTTATCGCTCTGAATACAAAAATTTCTCAAACAAATCCCCCCGCCATCTGGCCCGCTACATCGCCAACGATGTCATCAAAAAAGTCACCTTCAAAGATGGATTGGCCCTGACACAAATCGCCTATGTGGGCGGGCAGGGCAGCAAGAGTTGGAAAAAAGAAATTCATCTGATGTATGCCGACGGTGGCGACGTGCGCAAACTCACCAATGAAAACACCACCGTCGCCGCGCCCGCCTGGGGGATGAACGGCACCGAAATCTACTATACCAGCTGGCGACGCAATAACCCCGATCTGTACGGCGTCCAAATCCGAGGCGGCGCTCCCTGGCTGATCTCGGGCCAGCCACAATTGAACATCTCCCCCCACTGGTCACAGAAAAATCAACGCGTGGTCCTGACGCTGGCCATGGACGGCAATTCCGAAATCTACACCATGGACCGGCGGGGCGAAAACAAACAACGCCTGACCCGGACGTCGGCCGTGGACAGTTCCCCGAACTGGTCGCCCGACGGACGACAGATTGTGTTCACTTCGAACCGCGGATACGGTCAGCAACTGTACATCATGGACAAGGACGGCTGGGGCATGAGACGTCTGACCCAGATGGGAACCGGATACAACTACAATGATGGCGGCGTCTGGTCGCCCGACGGACGAAAAATCGCCTTTTCCTGCCGGTATCGCGGACGATTTGAAATCGCAGTGGTCAACGCCGCCGACGGCGAGGGCTTCCAGATGCTGACCAACTCGGCGGGCCACGTCAGCGGCAGCGAGGGCAATCAAGACCCCTCTTGGTCACCCGACGGCTCACGCATCGTCTTTACATCCGAAAAGACCGGCGTCAAGCAAATTTGGGTCATGAAAGCGAACGGCAAAAGGCAGTACCCATTAACACGGTCGGCCTATAATCTGTCACCGGCTTGGGGTGACCTTTGAACAACATGAAGAACAAGAGCAACCTCATATAGAAAAAGCGATGAAACCTTGTTTTTGGATAAGTTCCCCTTGTAAAGGCGATCCGGTCAGTTATACGATCCCGAAGATTCCTGTTGAGTGAGGTAGTACCATGAGCGCGAACCGCAGAATGTGGACCCAACTGTTGTTGCTTGTCGTCGTGGCGAGCGTATCCTTTTCCGGTTGTAGCAAAATGAAACGCTTGTGGCCTTTCGGCAGCAAACGTAGCCTGCAGAACCCGGACGGGGAAATTTTCACCTCGCCCCAAGGGAGTTTCTTTGACCCTGTCGGGGGCGAAGTGACGGCTCTCGACAACATGCCCACAGATTATCTCGATATCGACCCGAGCACGGGTGACGTCACGGGTATTCCTCACCAAGCGCTGCCGCCCGCAGGCGCCCCGCTGGGGACGACCTCGGAATTGCCGATCATTTATTTCGCTTTTGACAGCGATCAGCTGACCGCCGAAGTCCAAGCGGCTCTGGATCAGGCGGCGCAATGGATTCTGAACCATCCGCAATATATTATTCAGATCGAAGGACACTGCGACGAACGCGGCACGGTTGAATACAACCTGAACCTCGGACAACGTCGGGCCGATCGCGTCCGCGAGTATCTGGTGGGGCGGGGTGTCAATCCAGCCATCCTGACGCCGACGTCGTATGGTGAAGAGCGACTGGCCGACCCCGGCACGACGGAAGAGGCGCATGCCCAAAACCGTCGTGTACAATTTGTGGTTTTTGAGTAGTCACTTTCGACTTCTCCGCTGCGATGACGGAGAAGCGATTCGGAAAGAGTATAAATCAGAAAGGATTGACACGGTATGACGTCACGCAATCTGGAAGGTATGGGGAAGTACATGGCTTATAGCCTGGTGATCGCACTGCTGGCCGTCGGACTGACCGGCTGCTCGGGCTGCGGCACGAAAATCAAGGGTGGAGAGCAAGAACCGGAGGTGCAAATCGACCTTCCGACGCCACCGGACGACGGAAGGACTGTCGGTGATGGTGGGGATGAATCCCCAGTCCCGGTCAAGCGACCCAGTGACAGTTTGCGCGTCCAGACGCCTCCTCCCGGAACATTGCTGCCCGTTTATTTTGACTATGACAAAGCGGAACTGCGTCCTGATGCGATCGCCACGCTGACGAACAGCGTCAAATGGCTCCAGGACAACCCGGATGTAATCATCCAGATTGAAGGCCACTGCGACGAACGGGGCACAGAAGAATATAACTTCAACCTGGGCGAAGAACGCGCCAAAATCGTGATCGCCTATTTGCTCAAGCAAGGCATCGCCAGCGACCGTCTGTACTTCATCAGCTATGGCGAGTCCCGTCCGGCTGTCGAAGGAACCGGCGAAGCGGTCTGGGCTCAGAACCGCCGCGCCGAGTTTAAATTGCTGGTGACCGAAAGCGTATAAGCCGTTAGGGATTAGACACTCTGACGAATTCGAGCGTCTGTCTGGAATAGGGAACTTTCGTGAAATTCATGACTTCCAACCTGCGTGACGCGTGTAACGCTGTCGGCTGCCTGTTTGAACACAGGCAGCCGACACGGCTTTTCGTCCTCCGCCTGTCGGGCGTGATCCTGATCGCCGGCGCCTTGGCGGGCTGCTTGCCCGGCACGACGACTCAAAACGAACTGGCCATGGATGTTTATAAAATCAAGATGGCTGTTCAGGATTTGGAGTCCATGGCCAAGGAGACCAGCCTGTCCACTCAGAGCTGGCAGAGTTCCTTTGCCCTGGAAAACGACATTCGGGCCAGGCAATTGAACGACCGGCTGGCCTCGCTGGATGTCCGCTTGATGCGCATTGAGGAACTCCTCCGGCGCCTTTTGGAACAAAACGCCGGCGCTGGAATGGTGGCGCCGCAAAAGCCGGATGCGCCAACCGTGTCCGCTCCCCCACCCGTTCCCACCGCGCCCATCGTTGAAACCGCAAACGAATTATGGAACCAGGGCGTGCAGGCCATGGACGCCGAAGACTACCAGAACGCCTTGGCCGTCTTTGAACGCCTCCAGAATCTGTACCCGAGCGCTCCGGAAGCCGATGACGCCTTGTTTGAAAGCGGCGCGGCCCTGGAGGCCATGGGCAAAACCACCGAAGCCATCAAAACCTTCCTCAGCGTGCCCGCCAAATATCCGGCCGGCAACCGCAGTCCACAAGCCATGTTTCGAGCCGCGCAGTGCCATGTGTCCCTGGGGGACATACCGACGGCTCGGAAAATCCTGAATGATATCCTGGTCAAGTACCCATCCCGCGGCGGCCATCCTCAAGTACACGACCTGCTGAATCAGATCAAGGACCAGTAGCCCACCGTCCCGCCGGCGCCGCCCGTGACAGGGATTTCCCCATTTAACCATGGCGCAGAGGGCTTCGACGCTCATAGGATACCGTATCCGAACCGCGCGCCGAGGCGATGATCTGATGCTGACTTTTCATATTCTGACCCTGTTTCCCGACATGTTCAGCGGTCCCTTCTCCGAAAGTATCCTTGCGCGGGCGCTGGAATCGAAAAAAATCGACATCGACATACGCAACATCCGCGACCATACCCACGACAAACATCATGTGGCCGATGACTCCCCATACGGCGGCGGCGCGGGAATGGTGATGAAGGCCGAGCCGGTGGTCGAGGCGATCGAAACCGTTCAGGCCGACATCGCCCCCCGGCAGGCCCACGTGATTTACCTGTCCCCCCAGGGATCGGTGTTCAATCACGACAAGGCCGTCGAACTGGCCCGACACGATCACCTCGTTCTGTTGTGTGGACGCTATGAAGGAATCGACCAACGCGCGTTGGATCTGGTGGTGAATGAAGAAATTTCGATCGGTGATTACGTCCTCACGGGCGGTGAGATTCCAGCCATGGTTCTGGTGGACGCGGTCTCCCGCCAGGTTCCGGACGTGGTGGGGCGGATGGATTCCGTGACCGACGACTCTTTCAGCCACGGCCTGCTGGACTGGCCGCACTACACCCGCCCCGAAGTTTTTCGCGGCGAGCGGGTTCCAGAGGTTCTGCTGTCCGGGCATCATGCGAAAATCATGGAATGGCGTTGGGCGCAGGCGGCCGAAAAAACACGCCGCGTCCGACCGGAACTCTACAAACTCTGGCGCGCGACGGAACGCGAAAAGGCGCTGGAGGCCAAGCAAGAAAAAGAACGCCAGCGGGCCGAACGACGACGGCAAAGGGAAGCGACCTCGATGTGCTGGATCGGCGTCACCATTCGATTGACAGAGGACTGGCCCGAGGTGGCGACAAACGACCTGGCCGCCCGATTGTCACTGATCGCTTCTCAGGGATGGTCGGAAGAATGGACACCGGAAGGCCTGGCCGTCTGGAAAATTTACTTTCCCACCCCACCCCATGACGCGCCCCCCTCCGAAGGGACAGCCGTCGAGGAGACGGTCCGGGCCATCGTCGCCGCGGCGGCGGCCGAAACGAATCAGCCCTATGAAGTGGAAAGCGCATATGTCCCCGCCCAGGATTGGATGGCGGGTCATCGCGAATACTTCCAGCCCCGCGTTGTGTCAGACCGTTTCGCCGTGGCGCCGCCATGGTTCCAAGGCCAATGGCCTTTTCCGGACCATGAACGCCTGGTGATTTATCCCGCCATGGCCTTCGGCACCGGTTCCCACGCCACCACACGCCTGGCCCTTCAGGCTCTTGAGCGGATGGGATGCGCCGGACGACGGATATTCGATCTGGGAACCGGATCAGCCCTTCTCACGATCGCCGCCGCCCGGATGGACGCGGACGCCGTGCTGGCCGCCGACATCGACGCCGACGCTCTGGCCAACGCCCGCGACAATCTGACTCACAACCATCTGGACACCGACAACGCCATCACACTATCCCTCGGTGGACCGGAAACCGCCGAGGGACAGGAATTTGACATCATCGTTGCGAATATCCTGTACATCCATCTGCGCCCCCTTCTCCCGGCACTGAGCCGATACCTGGCACGGGAACCAGAGGCCCGATTGATTTTGACGGGATTCCTGACCGCCGAGCGCGACACCGTTTGCGCGGACATAACCGCCTTGGGGTGGACGCCGTGGGAATGGAGCGAATTGGAAGAGTGGAGCGCCGTCCTGGCCGGGAGGAGCGAATCATGACGCGCGAGCAGAACCTCATTATCGGCGTCTCTGGCGCCAGCGGCATCCCCTACGCGACGGAATTAATCCGCGCCGCCTTTCATGCCCAATGGACGACCCATATTATCGTTTCGCCACACGCTTTGGCCGTTATCCAGCAGGAAACCGACCAGACATTTTCAGACCCGGCGTCAGTGGATATTGCGCAATTGTGCGCCGTTCCTGAAATGGCCGGAGCGGAAAGCATCCACCTGTACGATCCATCGGATCTGACGGCTGGACCCGCCAGCGGGACGTTTCAGACCACGGGGATGGTTGTTGTCCCCTGTTCCATGCGCACTCTGGGAGCCCTGGCCGGAGGCATCACCGACAATCTGCTTCTGCGGGCGGCCGACTGTCAGCTAAAGGAAGGCCGCAAACTGATCCTGGCCCTCCGCGAAACACCCCTCAATCAGATTCACCTGGAAAACATGCTGCGCCTGTCCCGCGCGGGCGCAACCATACTCCCCCTCATGCCGGCCTACTATTATCGTCCACGAACGCTGGCCGATCATGAACGATTTATCGTCTCGAAAATCTGTGATCAAGTGGGACTGGAACCCGAGCGGCCAACACGCTGGCCCCTGGATTGAACACGACGGATAGGATTATGGAAACAATCGTTCCCGAACTGATCAGCGCTTTGGAGCAACTTTCAGCCCCCCCCCCGTCCATCCCGTGGACCGTGGAGGACCTGGCGGAATTGAAACGATTTAACCAATCCTTCGGCGCGCAAGGCGCCGCGCGCCGAGTGGACGCCCTGGCCGATCCCGATACCCTCTGCGTGATGACCGGACAACAGCCCGGCATCCTCACCGGCCCTCTTTACACGCTCTATAAAGCCGTAGGCGCCTGGGTTCTGGCCGAAGAGGCTGAACGGCGTCTGGGACGAACCGTCGTGGCGGGATTCTGGATTGCCTCGGATGATCATGACTTTGAGGAAATGCGACCGGTCACCTGGCTGAACAAAGACGGAGCCTGCGTCACCCATGAGACCGCGCCCAAATCCGCGCCGCCCACAGTCGCCCTGCCGCTGGGCGCCATCTCCGCCCATGCGATCCCCATGGACGCGCTGGATATGAGCGCGCTGTTCCGTCACCTTCGCCTCAGCTGTCATCCCGGCATCCAATTGACCGCGCTGCTGGACGAATTGGAACGGTTCGCCGACGAGTCGCAAACGATGGAAGACTTCTTTGGCCGGTGCATGGTTCGGCTGATGGGACCGGACACGCCACTGGTGTATGTGTCGCCCCGCCTCCGCTGTATCCGCCGAGTCCAGGAACGGGTCCTGCGCCGCATGT
>JADFCT010000050.1 GCA_017161665.1 Candidatus Sumerlaeota bacterium | reverse complement strand
ATCGGGAACGCCGGAAACAAGTGTCGGCCCATTCGACGGGGGCCAGCGGCTGTGAATCGGGCTGTGACTCCGGCGGAGCGGGCGGCTGTTCATCATCCGGCTGCGGCGGAGAGTCCGGCGGGACGGTTTCGAAAGAGCAACGGGACCTGAAGGCTCGTCTCGGACGGATTCGCCATAAAATTCTGGTCATGTCCGGCAAAGGGGGGGTCGGCAAAAGCACGGTCGCTGTGAACCTGGCCACGGCCCTGGCCTTATCGGGCAAAAAAGTCGGCTTGCTGGATGTGGATTTCCACGGCCCCAGCATCCCCGCCATGGTGGGGCTGGAAGAGCAACGGACCTTTACCGACGAGGACGGTCTGCTCCCCGTGGAATTGGGCGATCTGAAAATCATGTCCCTGGGATTTCTGCTCTCCAGCCGGGAAGACGCCGTTATCTGGCGCGGACCCATGAAGATAACCGTCATCCAACAATTCCTGAAAGATGTGGTTTGGGGCGATCTGGATTATCTGATCATTGACTCGCCGCCGGGCACGGGCGATGAGCCGTTGTCCGTCTGTCAGATGATCGAAGATCTGGATGGCGCCGTGATCGTGACCACGCCGCAGCGCGTGGCGGTCAACGACGCGCGGCGATCCATCACCTTCTGCCGACAGGCCCATGTGCGGGTGCTGGGCGTGATCGAAAACATGAGCGGCTTCGCCTGTCCCTCCTGCGGTGAGATCACCCCGATCCTCAAGACCGGGGGCGGTCAGGAAGTCGCGGAAGAGATGCGCGTGCCCTTCCTGGGCGCGGTCCCCATGGATCCGCAAATCGTGGAAGCCTGTGACACAGGACGGTCCTTTATTCATCACTACGCCGGGACGCCGACGGCCGAGGCCATGCAGAAAATTATCCGGCCCCTTCAGGCGCTGAGTGAACAAAAACCGATCGCCGTCGAGCAGCCGGCGACATCAAACAAGGAAAATGGAACCATGAAAGTCGCCATCCCCCTCGCCAATGGAAAACTGTCCATGCACTTTGGTCATTGCGAGCAATTCGCGCTGATTGAGGTGGACATGGAAAAGAAAGAGATCATCGGTCGCGCCGATCTGACGCCGCCGCCCCATGAGCCGGGGCTGCTGCCGCGCTGGCTGGCCGAGCGTCATGCGAAACTGATTATCGCCGGCGGCATGGGTCAGCGCGCCCAGAGCCTGTTCCAGGAACAGGGGATCGAAGTGGTTGTCGGCGCTGCGGCCAAACCGCCGGAGACGTTGATCGCCCATTATCTCTCCAACACCCTGGTCACGGGCGCGAATACCTGCGATCATTAAACGCCCGGCGCCGCCCCGGCGCCAGTCGCTCCCTTAACCGATACGCCCCCGCGCGCCTGTCCGGCGTCGGGGGCGAATCCGTTATCCGCATGTCCTGACGAAGGGAAGTTATTCGCCTTCGCTGATGGCATCGACCGGGCACTCTTCGGCGCAGGCGCCGCAATCCGTACACGTATCGGGATCGATCTCGTATTTGCCGTCGCCTTCGCTGATGGCGTCAACAGGGCACACTTCAGCGCAAGCGCCGCACGAGGTGCAATCCTCGGAAATCACATAAGCCATGATGTCTTCCTTTCTTCAAATGAAGATCAATCGTATTTTGAATAGAATCGCCAATTTCTTTCAGAAAATTTGTAGGCGACCGCTTTCCGAATCGCATAATCCCGGTCTGTGACGCAACCGTAAAAGAATCCGACTTCGCAACTTTTTGTGATCGGCCTTTTCGCCTGATTTGCGGCGCAGGACAGACCCCTCAAGGGCAAAGGGCCTTGACCATTCTGATGGATTGCCCCTATGGTTCCTCCAGCGACGCGGACAGATGATGTCTCGAAATTCAGAAAACGGTCGCAAGCCTTTCCACGCGTTGTCATCGGACAAATGATCCATCCATCTCATTCAGAAGGGACCGGGACCGTGCATGTCAACGAAGCGTCATGGGAACGGGACCACGCGGCCATCCAATCGATCCGCCGAACGGTCTTCATTGAGGAGCAAGGCGTTCCGGAAGAACTGGAAATCGACGGGATGGATCCCGTTTGTTATCATGTGTTGATTTTTGCGCCCATGGATCGACCCATTGGAACCGCGCGTCTGGCACGCGACGGAAAAATCGGGCGCATGGCCGTCCTGAAATCCTGGCGTGGTGAGGGAGCCGGATCCCTCATGCTCCAGTCCCTGTTGGCTCACGCCGCGGAAATGGGGCTGGAGTCCGTGTACCTGCACGCGCAGGCCAGCGCTGTCCCTTTTTATGAAAAACACGGATTTGAGGTGGAAGGCAAGTACTTCGAAGAAGCGGGGATTCGCCATGTCCGGATGACCCGCCTTCTGAAGGAGGAAGTGGCCTGATTCCACGCGGAGACGGAATCGCCTTCGTCCTGCCGTCCCCGGCCCGCTCTCCCCATGCGCCTGACCGACTTGGAAGTTCGCTGTTTTCGCAATGTGCGCGCCGCCCATCTCCAACCGGATGCCGGTGTCAATGTGCTGTGGGGCCGCAACGCCCAGGGCAAGACCAATTTGCTCGAAGCCGCCTTTTATCTGGTCACGGGCCGCTCCTTCCGGACCCGAGCGGATAAGGAATGCCTGCCCTGGACCGAGCGCGTGGAGACATGGGCGGTCAATGGGCCGCCCCTTTTCGGCGATGGCGTCATGACGGCGGTCATCCGCGGCCGGGTCCAGCGCGCCGCCGGGGCCCATGAAATCCTCATCACCATCGACGCCGCGCAAAAGCGCGTGACCATTGACGGCAAATCCATCGCCCGTCTCGGGGAACTGTGGGGAAAACTCAACGCCGTCCTTTTTACGCCGGCCGATCTGGCCATCGTCCAGGGCGGCCCCGCGCAACGCCGGCAATTCCTCGACACCACGCTCAGTCAGATCAGCCCAACCTATCTGCGCCGGCTTCAACAATACACCCACGCCCTCCGCCAGCGAAACGCGCTGTTGCGTTCCTGGCGACCGGGCCGGCCCCTGAGCGAACACTTTGACATCTGGGAGGCGCAACTGGTCGAAAACGCCCTGCCCCTGGCGGCCGCCCGGATTGAGCATCTCGACACCCTCATGGCCGAAGCCTCTACCCATTACGCCGCCATTGCCGGGGCGGAACCGGCCTCGGCGGGCGAGGGGGCGCCGGACACGGCGCCAACAGGCGCCGAAGTCTTGTCCGCGCGCTATCAGGGCTTCTTCAAAACCCTGGAGGCCGTCCAGGCGCCCGACAGCGGTCAGCGGTTTGCGGAACGATTGAAGCGCTCCCGCGAAGAAGACGCCCGACGCGGCGGGTCGTCCGTGGGACCCCATCGCGATGATTTCGCTTTCCTGATCAACGGTCGGGAACTGCGCGACTTCGGCTCTCAGGGCCAACAACGCTCGACCATCCTGGCCCTGCGACTGGCCGAGGTCGATGTGATGACGCGCGAAACGCGCGAAACGCCTGTCCTGCTCCTGGATGACATTATCGCCGAACTCGATCCCCGGCGAACCGCCGCGTTCCTTCAGCGTCTGGCGGGAATGGATGTGCAAAGTCTGATCACCACAACCGACGCCCAGGCCGTCGCCGACCACATCCCACCGCGACGCCTGTGGCGGATTCGAGACGGACAGCCCCAGGACCACCCCGCAAACCACCTCTGATCGGGAACCGGCGACGGCCCCCATGGAGGGATTTGAAGAAAGAGAATTGTTTCCGTCTGCCTGATTTGAATCAATCCGGGGGTACGCTGCTTGACAGGCGCTGATCGAATGGGTGTGGTGGGCCCACCTGGATTTGAACCAGGGACCAACCGGTTATGAGCCGGTGGCTCTAACCACTGAGCTATGGGCCCGTTGGCATCATCAACTGGATGCGCGGCAGGGGGGAACTATATCCAGTCGCTTGCGGATGAATCAAGCCTTTGTTGCAGCCGGCGCTCAATGCTCCATGCGATGCCCCCCCCGATGGGATCGCCACCGACGGGGAAAAGGGCAATTGACGGTTGCCGTCCTCTGTCGGTAAGGTTCGCTCATTATTTTAAAGGGATGCGACGCCATGAAATGGAATCTTTTTGATTTCGAGCGGGAAGGGTATTACGGCAGTTACGGTGGCTCTTTTGTTCCGGAAATCCTGCGGGCGACGATCGACGAGTTGACCCGGGCTTTTTACGAGGCGCGACAAGATCCCGCCTTCTGGCCGGAGTTCGAACGGTTCATGGCCACGTATTCGTGTCGGCCCACGCCAATCACCCATCTCGAAAACCTCAGCCGCGAGCTGGGCGGGGCGCAGATATATGTCAAACGCGAAGACCTGAATCACACGGGCGCCCACAAGGCCAACAACGTCATGGGGCAGGGCCTGTTGATGCGCCGCATGGGCAAGACCCGAGCCATCGCCGAAACCGGCGCCGGTCAGCACGGTGTCGCCACAGCCACGATGGCCGCCCGTTTCGGTTTCGAGTGCGTGGTCTATATGGGCGCCGAGGACGTGGAACGCCAACGACCAAACGTCTTCTGGATGGAACAGCTCGGCGCCCGCGTCCATCCCGTCACCAGCGGCTCGCAAACGCTCAAGGACGCCATCAACGAATGTATGCGCGACTGGGTGGGGTCCATGGAGAACACCCACTATGTCCTGGGCACGACGTGCGGCCCCCATCCTTTCCCCATGATCGTGGCCTATTTTCAGTCCATCATCGGCCGGGAGGCGCGGCGTCAGTTTCAGGAAATGACGGGCGGGCTTCCCGATCGCGTCTATGCCTGCGTGGGCGGCGGTTCGAACGCGCTGGGGCTTTTTCAGGGATTTCTGAATGACGATTCCGTGGAGATTGTGGGCGTCGAGGCCGCCGGCAAGGGGCTGGACACGGGCCAACACGCCACGCGCCTGTCCACGCCGGACGCCAGCGTGGGCGTGGCCCAGGGCTATCGCACGTACTTCCTTCAAAATGAGGAAGGGTGCATGAACGACACCTACTCGGTCTCCGCCGGTCTCGATTATGTGGGGGTCAGCCCGATCCTCTGTCACCTGAAAGACGAGGGCCGCGTGCGATTTGAAGCGGCCACAGACGCCGAGGTCATCGACGCGCTCAAGCGGGTCATGCGCCATGAGGGATTGATCCCCGCCCTGGAGAGCGCCCATGCCTTTGTCCAGGCCCTCAAAGAGGCGCCGACCCTGTCGCCGGATCAGTCCATCCTCATCAACCAGTCCGGGCGCGGCGACAAAGATATCTTCACCGTCGCCGAAGGATTGAACGATCCATCCTGGAAAGAATTTATTATCCACAAGGCCGATCGGTATCGGCAATAACGATCCGCGACAGGTGCAACCGCTTCAAACCCCCCGACGAACGAATGGACTGATGATTCAAATCCGAAAACCCCAAACGCAAGACGCCCATGCCATTCGGATGCTTTTCGAGGCGTACCCCTATAAGGCCTATCAACAAAAGCGTCAGGGAATCGACCCCCAGCGCCTGGCCGCCATGTTTCTGGAAGGGACGTTGCGCGCCGTGGACGCCGAGGACACAGACCTCTTTCTGGCCGTCGAGGAAATCGCCGGCAGCGAAACGGTGCACGGACTGGCCGGACTGGCCCCCAACGCCTGGCACAGCGAGGCTTTCGGACTCAAAACCGGCCGGGTCCAACCCTTCACCGTGCCCGGCGCCCAAGGCCCGGTCGCGCAGGCCTTGATTGAAGCCGTCGATCGGGCGGCCCGCCATCGCGGTTACGATCATCTGACCGCGCGGGTCGATCATTCCGACTGGCCGGGCATCCACGCCCTGGAGGCCATTGGCTTTTATCTGGTGGACGCGTCGCAAAAACTGGCGCGGCCTCTGGGGATACAACCCTTTACCGACGGCGCGGCCGAGGCCGATCTTTCTTTCCCCGGACAAGTCGTCAACGGCCCGGACGGCCTGGTCATGGATCAATTGGATCCCGAGGATATCGACGCCTTATGTGACATCGCTTCCTCCTCCCATCACACCAATCATTTTTACAATGATCCGGCCCTGAGCGTCTCGGACAGTCGCGCGTTGTTCGAACGCTGGGTCCGTCGGTGCTGCGACGGGCTGGCCCGGCATGTGTTTGTCGCCCGCCACGGCCTGCGCCCTGTGGGATTCGTGACCTATCTGGGCGCCGAGACCCTGAAAAAGAAACTCGGCCTCAGCCTGATTATTCTCGATTTCGTCGTCATTCAGTCCGATCGGCAGGGCCGTGGCATCGGCGAATGGCTGGTCAAACAATCCCTCAACCGCATCGCCACCTGTTATGACTGGGTTGAATTGCGAACAAGCGCCAACAACTACCCGGCCCTGGCGCTCTATCATAAACTCGGCTTCCGAAACCTGTCGACGGACATGATCCTGCACAAGGTTTACAGAAACCAATAATCCTAAATGCGGCTTTTGAGCGTTGATGGAGAGGCCTAACGCTTGTGTTCTCAGGCGTTGAGATAAAAACGTAGGCTCACCCGTCAGGTGAGTTGAGGCTTTTTCGCAAAGCATCAGAATACAATGGTTTCGTCTATTCGCTACGAGCAACTGCCGTTTTCTAGGATAAGGCCTCTTTTTCAGAGTCTCACGGATTCCGTTCGTTTTTTTGATCATGGGCCTGCTGTGTTTCTTTGCGCGCCAACGACGCCCCGACGGGACGTCGTATACGAGCTCAGGGTGGGGCCGACCGATAGGGAGCGGTGACGGTGGACTCTTTTTTTGAACCATGAAGAATAGAAGGAAAAGAAGATGGTTGCGCTAATCGCCAAGACACAAAGAACCGTGGGGCGGGACGCGATTGTTTCGTTTTAAACGCCAAGGCGCAAAGACGCAAAGAAAGCCGGGGCGCTGCGCCACTATCCGATAAGGCCCGCGCCCCAAGGGCCAAACATCAGCCAAGCCCCGATAGGGGTGGCACATATTAGCCCAGGGTGGAGCGACCGATAGGGAGCAGAGCCCTGGGTCTGAGCATGAGTAATCGAGGCGCCGGCGCGATGTTTGCCGCGCAGCGCGCAAAAAGCGTGACGGCGCCGACCGAGGTCCACGAGCCATGGCCTCTGTCCAACGGCAATCCATGGCTTTGATGAAGACAATTCCCCCCTTGCGAGGCTCATGACCAACGTTCGCCGGGCTTTCGGATGGTTTGTGCGAATTTGGGTTGAGCGTTTCGCGGGGTCCGGTATAGTGATGGAACTGTTGAAGACACGCGATCAGGAAACCGGCCCCTCATGCGAATCGCTATTGACGCCCGCTATTTGACCCGAGAATATTCGGGAATCGGCAACCACAGCGAACATCTGGTTCGCCGTCTGACGGCGTTGGATCCGGATAATCAATATACCATTTTTGTGCATCAAAGTTACGATCGCGAACTGGACCTGCCGGACAATTCGGAAATCATTCATGTGCCCGGTCGGCCGGTCTCGCTGTATTCGTTGTTCCAAATGCGCGGGCTCATTCGCGAATGCCGCGCCGACCTGCTCCATTCCCTGTTCCCCATCCTCCCGCTGCGACTCAAAATCCCCGCCATTATCACGATTCATGACCTGCAACCGCTGGTCATGCGCGAGTTCAGCAGTCGGCGGATTTATCCTCTGCGCAAGGCCTATGAGCATTTCTATCGGTTTGTCTATCCCTATGCCGTGCGCCGGGCGCGGTATATTATTGCCGTTTCGCACACCACACGCCGTGAACTGGCGGCCCTGATTCCGGAATCCCGTTCGAACACCATCGTCATCTATCCCGGTGTGGATCCCGCCGTGCTGGAACCGGTCGATGAGATGACCGCCAATCAGATCCTGACCAAAATGAATTTGCCCGACCGATACATCCTCTATCTGGGCAGCACGCGCCCCAACAAGAACCTGCCGAACATGATCCGCGCCTTCTGGCGCCTGTGCGCCCGGCGCAAGGATATGGCCGACATGCATCTTGTGCTGGTGCTCAACGAGGACCGTTTTTTCGAAGATGTCCGTCCCCTCCTGGAACGGCGACGCGTGAGAGATCAGGTGCGCGTGTTCGGTCAGGTCAGCGAACTGGAGAAACGCTGCCTGTATGAGCGCGCCTCGGCCCTCTTGTTCGTGACGAAATACGAAGGCTTCGGGATGCCGCTGATTGAGGCCCAGGCCGCGGGGACCCCGGTTTTGATCGCCGATCACGGCGCGTTGCCGGAGGTGGCCAACGGATCCGCGTTGGTCACGCAACCCGACTCCGTCGTAACCATTTCCGATGACCTCTACCAGATCTTGACGGATACTGAATTGCGCGCGAAATTGATCGCCCGGGGCCGGGAAAATGTCAATCGCTTCGATTGGGATCAAACGGCCCAAGCGATCCTGGACATGTATCATCATTTATTTTAGCCTCAGCGGGCAAAGAATGCGTGGAACACCCGTTTCCCGGAGTCGTTCATGGATCTGGAAAAGGCATTGGAGCAAATTTCGACAATCCACGATCACATTGCGCGGGCGCGCGTATATCGTGGGTATCGCGCCGTCCCCATCGCCCTGACCGGCGCGCTGGCGGTGGTCGCCGCCGGACTCCAGCCGTGGTTCACTTCTCCGGCCGATCCGGTTCAAGGGATCTATTACTGGGTGATCGTGGCGGCGGTGGCTTTTCCCGTGGCCATGAGCGGCGTGGTCCACAACTACTTCCGCGCCGAAAGTCCGACCCAGCGGGAACAGACCCTGTCGGCGACGGGACAGTTGGCGCCCGCTCTGCTTGCCGGCGCGTTGGTGACGGTGGCCTTCTTGCCCATGGGGCTTCCGTTGATCCAGACACTGCCGGGGCTGTGGGCGGTTTTTATGAGCCTGGGGATATTCGCCTCCCGCCCCTGGCTGCCCAAAGGCGCCCTCCACCTGGCCTTTTATTATCTTCTGTCCGGATTGTTTCTTCTGGCGGTGGCCCCCGAGGGATGGAGTCTGCGCCCCTGGGCCATGGGATGGGTCTTTGGAATCGGCCAATGGTTGACCGCCATCATCTTATTTGCCCGTCGGGAGCATCGGGAGCATGACTAAGCGCAAGCCTTCGCGCGTCACAGAAGAATCCGGCCGATTCGCTTATGAGGGCCTGGATCGTGTGCTTCATGAAAAAGCCCGGTTGGGAATCCTCACGTCCCTGGCTTCGCACCCGGATGGGGTCTTGTTTACAGACCTGAAACACCTGTGCGCATTGAGCGACGGCAATCTCAGCCGCCATATCAAGACCCTTCAGGACGCCCGGCTGGTCCAGGTCTGGAAAGGCTATCAAAACAATCGGCCCCAAACCTTGGTGCGATTGTCCCCCACGGGACGGGAACGTTTTTTTGAGTACCTGGATGAATTGCAGCGGGTGGTCCTGGACGCCCAGGCTGTGCGCGAGAGTCAGCCCAAACCGAAAATGATCCGGGACGGCGATGCCGGGGAGCCGAATCCGGCTTGATTCTCTCGGCCCATTCCCCGAGACTGTCGTAAGGCTCTCGGAAAAAAATATTTTTTCTTGTTTGACTCTGTGTTCTCTGTGTTCTCTGTGTCTCTGTGGTGAAAAATTTTTACCACAGAGTCACAGAGACCACAGAGATTGTTGGCCTTGGGACCGTTTGACCAAAATCAGAAGGGGATTGATTGATTGCCGCAGACCGAACCTCTTCCGGAAAGAAAACAATGAAGCGAATTCTCATTACCGGTGGCGCCGGATTTATCGGTTCCGCCCTGATCCGCTATCTGATCGCCGAAACAGACGCGATCGTCTTCAACCTCGATAAACTCACCTATGCGGGCAATATCGAAAGCCTGCGCGAGGTGGCCGACAGCGATCGCTATGCCTTCCTTCAGGCCGACATCTGCGATGGCGCGACCGTGGACGGAGCGATCCGCGACTTCCAACCCGACGCCGTCATGCACCTGGCCGCCGAGTCCCATGTCGATCGGTCCATTGACGGCCCGGCCGAATTTATCCGAACCAATATCCAGGGGACCTATCAGATGCTCGCCTCCGCCCATGGGTATTGGAAGACGCTGACGCCTGATGCGCGCGACGCCTTTCGATTTCTGCACATCTCGACCGATGAAGTGTACGGCTCCCTCGGGTCGGACGGTCTCTTTACGGAAGAAACCCCTTACGACCCCCGCTCGCCCTATTCGGCCAGCAAGGCCGGCAGCGACCATCTGGTCATGGCCTGGTTCCATACCTACGGCCTGCCCGTGCTCATCACGAATTGCTCGAACAATTACGGCCCCTATCATTTTCCCGAAAAACTCGTCCCGCTGGTCATTCTCAATGCCCTGGACGGTCGCCCCCTGCCCATCTATGGCAGGGGCGACAACATCCGCGACTGGCTGTATGTGGAAGACCACGCCCGCGCCCTGTGGCAGGTCGTCGAGCAGGGCGCTCCGGGCCGAACCTATAACGTCGGCGGCGGCAATGAGCGAACCAACCTCCAGGTCGTCGAGACCATCTGCGACATCCTGGACGACATCGCCGGCGACCGGCGCGCCGGGGGGCGGGCCGCCTACCGCGACCAGATCGAATTCGTGGCCGATCGCCCCGGCCATGACAAACGCTACGCCATCGACGCCACACGGTTGCGGAACGAACTGGGCTGGCGCCCACAAGAGAATTTCGAGACCGGCCTGCGCAAGACCGTCCAATGGTATCTGGACAACGAATGGTGGTGGGGCCCCATCCGGCAGAGCAAATATGACGGACAGCGACTGGGGCAAACGTAATCGTGAGACGCTTGCAGACGGTTGTTCCAAAAGATTCCGAATTCAAATCCCATGCGCAGGAGATTGTGAAAATGAAAGGCATTATTCTGGCCGGGGGCAGCGGCACGCGACTGGCGCCCATGACGCAAGTGGTCAGCAAGCAACTGTTGCCGATCTATGACAAACCGATGATTTTCTATCCCCTGTCCACACTCATGCTGGCGGGGCTGCGGGAAATCCTGATCATCTCCACACCGCGCGACTTGCCCCTCTATCGGGAACTGCTCGGCGACGGCCATCCCTGGGGACTGGATCTCCAATATGCCGAGCAACCGCGTCCCGAAGGTCTGGCCCAGGCCTTTCTGATCGGACGCGATTTCCTCGATGGAGGGCCGGCCGGCCTGATCCTGGGCGACAATGTGTTCTATGGCTATAACATGCCCCAGAATCTGAAGCGGATTCGCGCGGTCCATAGCCAGACCGAACCCACCGGCGCCACCATCTTCGGCTATCGGGTCCAGGATCCGCAGCGCTATGGCGTCGTGGCCTTCGACGCGGAGCAACGGGTGATCTCCATTGAGGAAAAACCCGCCAAGCCCAAGTCCCATTACGCCGTGGTGGGGCTTTACTTCTATGACGCCGACATTGTCCAGGTCGCCGAAGCCATCCGGCCTTCCCCGCGCGGCGAACTGGAAATCACGGACGTGAACAACGACTACCTCCGCCGCGGCGCCCTGCATGTCGAACTTCTGGGACGGGGGGCGGCCTGGCTGGACACCGGCACACCAGAGGCCTATCTCCAAGCCTCCAACTATGTTCAAACCATTGAGTCCCGACAGGGGCTTAAAATCTCGTGTCCCGAAGAAATCGCCTGGCGCGAAAAATATATCGATACCCCCCAGTTGCTGAAACTGGCCGATCAGCATCCGGCGAAGGCATACGGCGACTATCTGCGCAATCTGATCGACCAGTAGGCGCGCCTGCAGGGAAGCGCGTTTCGCCCCCCCATACGATCAAAGATCTGGCCAATTCCAACCCACTGGCCACACCAACTGAGGCGCCGGCCCGATTCTTATTTTCCGGCGCGTCTTTATAGTTGAATGCTCTAAAGAGACTGCGTACCTTTAAGATGTGTACAATTTAATGCGTGGGATCACCGCATTGAGCTGATCCAAACAATCTTAGATTTGAGGAGTTTGCCGAATGTCACAAATGAAAAAACGTCTGATGATCCTTATCGTGTGCGCTGCGGCGCTGTTTGCGCTGGCGTTGCCCGTGTCGAACCTGATTGTGGGGCTGCCCCAAAGCAAGACCATGGCCGCCATCAAGGCGGCGCGCCCCCAGGACGGGGCCGTGATCGACATCCTGGGGCCGAAATGCGCCAACTGTCACACGCAGGATTATATCCTTCCTTTTTACGCGAATTTCCCCATCGCAAAAGGGATCATCACGGCGGATATCGAACTGGGCCTGGACTTTTATGATATGGCGCCCCAGTTCGCCCAATCCGGTCCGGCCGTGGGTGAAGTCGATCTGGCCAAAATTGAATATGTGATCGACAAGGGCCTCATGCCCCCCCTGCGTTATGTGGCCCTCCACTGGGACGGCGGGCTGTCGGCTGACGAAAAAGAAGTGATCGCCGATTGGATTCATGAAACGCGCATTACCCATTATGTTCCCGATGGGGTCGATGCCGACACAGGCGTCAGCGGCGTCTATCCCCTCCCCGCCGAGCACGGCCAGCCCGAAGCCAAGGTCGCTTTTGGCGAAAAACTCTTTAACGACACCCGCCTGTCCAAGGACCACACCCTGTCCTGCGCCTCCTGCCATGATCTGGGCAAAGGCGGGACGGATCAGGAAGCCGTGGCGACCGGCGTGGGCGACGCCAAGGGGCCCATCAATTCACCCACCGTCTTCAATGCCCGCTATAATCTGACTCAATTCTGGGATGGACGCGCCGCCGACCTTCAGGAACAGGCCGAAGGCCCCGTGGAAAATCCCATCGAAATGGCCGCGGATTGGAACGTCGTCGTCGAAACCCTCAACGCGGATGAGGAACTGACAGCGGCCTTTACGAAAGAGTTCCCCCAGGGCCTGAACAAAGACACCGTCACCAGCGCGATTGCGATCTTTGAGTCAACGCTGATCACGCCGAACAGCCCCTTTGACAAATACCTGGCCGGCGACGAATCGGCCCTGGACGCGAAAGCCCTCAAGGGTTGGGGGCATTTTCAGGATCTCGGCTGCGCCATGTGTCACGTCGGCGTGGCCATGGGTGGTCAGTCCTTCGAAAAAGTCGGTCGATACGGTGACTACTTCGCCGAACGGGGCGGGGAATTGACGGAAACCGATCAGGGACGGTTCAACCACACGAAAAACGAGGCCGACAAGTTTTTCTTCAAGGTTCCCCTCCTTCGCAATATCGAGCTGACCTTCCCCTATTTCCATGACGCTTCCGCTAAAACCCTGGAAGAGGCTGTGGATGTGATGATTCGCCTTCAGATGGGTGAAAAAGCCACGGCGGCGCGGATCGAGGAACTGGTCGCCTTCCTCAAAGCGCTGACCGGGGAATATCAGGGACGTTCCCTCGCCGCGAAAACCCCCTGAATCGGAGTCAACGTCACTCATTTCTCCAGCCGCCGGGACTTGCCCTTGCAAAGGCCCGGCGGCTGAGTGTTAGATGGGGCGACGCCGTCACGGTTGTCTGCCAGCTTCGTGGCGAAATCGCCTCGGCAGATTGATCGATATTCCTCTTACCCAGGGCTTCGCTCCCGTTGCTCGCTCTGCCGCAGGTTTGACTCATGACTGAATCGCGCCGACCTCCCCGATCCCCTCGCCCCCCACGGCCCAAAGACAATCGTCACCGCCCAGAGAAACCCAAACCGATACAGAAATCGACGGGCGCCTCCTCGGTTTTTGTGGCCAAAACCCTGTTTGGGCTGGAAGACATTCTGGCCGAGG
>JADFCT010000004.1 GCA_017161665.1 Candidatus Sumerlaeota bacterium | reverse complement strand
GGGCGGCGTGGGCGCGCCGCTTCGGGACCGCCCGGCTTGTGGAGCCGTTTGGCCCCCCTTTCCGCCGCCAATCAGCGCAGCCAACTCTCCAACGATCCTTTCCATTGTATGGGCTTGACCGGCCAATTCCTCGCTGGATGCGGCGGCTTCTTCGGCATTGGCGGCGATCGCCTGGGTTGTCGTTTCCATTTGCGCCATGGCGGCGTTGATTTGCGCCACCCCTTGCGATTGCTCGCCCGAAGCGGCGGCGATACGGGTGACCCCTTCGGTCACCGATGATGTGCTGGCCATAATTTTCTTCATTCCTTCCGCGGCCTTTTCCACGACGTCGCCGCCGCGGTTGGCCTGGGCCACACTTGACTCAATCAGATTGGCCGTATCCCGGGCGGCCACGGCCGACCGTTGCGCCAGGTTACGGACTTCCTCGGCCACCACGGCAAAACCTTTGCCGTGTTCGCCGGCTCGCGCCGCTTCCACGGCGGCGTTCAGGGCCAGCAAGTTCGTCTGGAAAGCGATTTCTTCGATCGTCTTGATGATTCCCGAAATCTTGCCGGACGAATCCTTGATTCCAGCCATGGTCTCCACCATGTCCGTCATGGCCACTTCGGTTTCGCGGATGAAGCCCACCGCTTCATTCATGGCGTTGTTGGCTTGAGTGGCGCCGTCGGCGTTGCTTTGAGCCTGCGACGCCAGTTCATGCAGGGCTGCGGATGATTCTTCCAAGCTCGACGCCTGTTCCGTGGAGCCTTCGGCCAGGCTCTGGCTGGACTGTGAAATCTGGCCGGCCGCCATGGCCACTTCAGAGGCGCCCATGCGCAGCGATTCGCTCATGCGCGTCAGCGGCCCCTTGATGGCCCGGGTCAGGACAATGGCCAACGCCGCGCCCAAAATGGTAATCAAAATCGCCAGAACGGACAGCGCCTGTTCCGCCTGGAATTCTGTGTGTTCCGCCTGTCCATGGGCATACTCAGCCAGAGCGGCGGCCTGGCTTTCCATGGTGGCCGCCTGTTCGTTGCAGGCGATCAGGTTGGCCTCCATCATCAACTCATCACGAATGATTTCGGGGATGACTTTCAGGAAGTCCGCCAGCGCGGTTTCCAATTCGCCCAAGGACACCATATCCTCCCGTTCCTCCGTCTTGTCCTCCGCCGCCAGGGGGATAAGGGCTTTAATCGTCTTCAGCGCGCCCCGGAAGCGGGCCAGCTGCTCTTCAATCAGCGTCACGTGCTTCGTGCTTTTGTCGAGCATGAAATTCAGTTCATGAATGATGGCTTTCAGAAGAGCGGACTCGGCTTCGGCCAGGATCTTCACCAACTCCGTCTGTATGGTGATTTCGCTCATGGGCGCGCCGGCCGATTCGAGCCGTTCCAAATCGCCCTCATGCTTTTGGAGCATCGTTTGGAGGGCGTCTTCCAACTCGGCTTCCAGTTTATCGAGTTCGGCCTTGTCTTTGGCGATTTGGAGAAATTCTGTTCTTACTTTATCAAAACTGGGTGTGTAGAGTTTGAATGCCGTTTCGATTTTGTCAATGACCGCCCCTTCATCCTCTCCCAGCCCCATTGCGCGGATTATATTGAAATCTTCTGCAAATTCCTCTGATAAATTCGCATGATCATCGAGATGGGTTTGACCGGCTGCCGCGTCTTCCAATGCGATCATCAGAAAACCATTCTGCGCCCCCCGTATTTCAATCGCCATCGTGTCCAAATCCAGCGCCGCCGAAGCCAGGTCGGATTCTTCGGCGACTTTGGTCAGGGCGTAGTAGCCGGAAACGGCCGCGACGATGGCCAGAATCACGATCAGCGAAAAGCCGAAATATAACTGACCGCCCACCCCCATTCCTTTCAGCACACCGCTTTGCCACAGGAGGAAAACAACAACGGCCACGCCAAGGAGAATTAGAAGAATCTGAACCAACAGACCGAGGCCGGTTCCCTCTGTCTCGATGGTCGCATCGGCGCTCAGGATTGCGCGATGGCGCGCTTCGTCCAGACGCTTGAGCTCCGCCGGGGGAATGACCGTCGTTTGTATTGGTTCGACTTCAAAGAGCGAATGATCTACCGCGTGTTGGGTGGCTTCGGCGGGGCCGTGGGCCGGCGCCCCGGCGCCGTGACCTTCCGTGGCGGGGCCATGTGAATCGCCCTCGGCAAACTCATTCATGGCCCGACTGGGGTCGGCCTCGACCTTCGCCAGGATTTGCGCCGTCTTCGCTTCCGGCAGCCAGTCGATCTTGCCTGTCCCCACATCATAAATGGCGCCTACGACCTTGGTCTGGCCGGCTTTGACGAGTCGGCGGCTGGCAGGACTCTCTCGAAACAGGTCTTCAATGCCCCGCCAGATGTTTTCTTCGATTCCATAGGGGATGATCGCCTCGCCCTGGATCGTGGGGTGATCGGTCATGGCCTTTTGAACGGCGGGAGCGATGTTATCCACGAGAGGCGGGATATTCCGCTCCAGCGCATGACCATGGCCTTGAAGGGCATTCGTGACAGCCGTTACAGCCCCGCATTGCGTATGCCCCAGAACCACCAGCACGGGTGTGTTCACATGGGCCAGGCCGTATTCGATGGAGCCGATTTCGTCGGTGTCGCACACATTACCCGCCACGCGGATGACGAAGATGTCCATCACGCCAGCATCGAAAATCTGTTCCACGGGCACGCGCGAATCGGAACACGAGATGATGGTGGCGTACGCGTGATCGCCCTGGTTCTCGCGACCGGCTTGAGCCAGGCGCGCGGCATCCGAATGAGGGTGGGTGCTGGTTCCGGCCACAAACCGCGCATTGCCGGTCTTTAAGAGCGCGATGGCCTCGTCGGGTGTCTGGGTGGCGGCGAAGGTGGAGGCGCCGAGGCTCAGAAGCGCTGCCATTCCAGCCCAACCTCTCAGATGTCGAAGAAGCCTCTTCGATCGTTCACTCAAGTTGCTGTTCATTGGCGCGTCCTTTCCCAAGGAAAATAGACTCAGTGTGTCCGGTCGAACACCCGGAAATAGCAGATCAAAGACAGAAGCCGCGACGGTGTGGTATCGTCATTCATCGCGCGCAAGACGCGATGCATTCGCCTCTGGAGCGACTGCCATTTCTTTCTATCGGCTGAAACGATATAAATCTTAATGGAGCGGAGGAAACAAATTAAAAATGATTGACGGAAGGAAAATCGACAAAGGGGAAACCCTGAATGGGTTAGGGGAATTCAGGTTTGAAGTCCAAACGGCGTAAGCGCTCCTCGCGAATTTCCTGTTCGAGTTTCCGAATCATTTCATCGCGGCGCTCTTCGATCACCGTGGAGCGAACATCTTCGAAAGGCTGTGGGCGGGCGGGCTGGACGGCTTCGATCCAAATCAACATGTGTTCATTGCCGTGCGTGAAGGGGCCCAAGACCTGTCCCGTTGGGCCGGATGTAATTGCCCTTTCGATTTCAGGTGTTCGATAGGCGGCGGGCGTCCAATCCCGGTGGCCTGTTGCGTTTCGGATGTAGGCGCGAAAATCATGCTGGAGGGCCTGCGTCTTGAACGCCTCAAGAGAAGCGATCGAATCCTTGATTTGGGTCAGTTGTTGGCGAATGCGCTGTACGGAGTCGGGGGAGGGGGCTTCCTTGGCGATTTCATAAAGGTCATAGAGGGGAGGCGCCGTATAACGGTCGATGTGCGCCTGATAGTAGGCGCGCAGGAGCGTGTCATTTTCCGTAAACCGTTTTTCGATCAGGCGCTGCAAGGCATACTCCGCCAGGAGGCTGTCGCGCGCCGCTTCGATGGCTCGCTGATAGCCCGGGCGTTCCTGGATCCCTCGGCGACGCGCTTCGGCGGCGCCGATTTGGCTGCGAATTTCATTGAAGCCCCGTATCCGTTCCTTGCGGACCTCCACGTTCCGGCGCCAATACTTCGGATGCGTGTCCATGCGCATCAGATCGCCAATGGTCCACTGAAGTTCATCGGTCGCCCGGGCCACCACGCGCTCCGAGGTGGCCTGGTCGTCCATGAGAGTGGCCTCATCAAACGTCAAAGACTGGCGGCAGAGGTCTTCCAGGAAGGCGTATACGGCCTGATCAGTATCCGTTTTTTCTTCTTCCGTCCGCATACGTTGGAAGGCCGTTTCGAAAGGCGTCAGGCCGCCCGGTTGACGAGCCAGCAATCGGATGATATGAAATCCGGTTTCTGTTTCAATGACGCCGGTCGTTTCACCGGTCTTCAGTTCCGGGGCGAAACAGGTGTTGTAAATTTCGGGGGCCAGAGCCGTGTCGCCAGCGGGCAGAGGGCCCAGGGGCTCCAGGGCTTCGGCGGCGAATCCCAATTCCGCGCCCACCAGTTCCAGATTGCGCCCCGCGCGAAGTTGTTCCATCGCTTCTTCGGCCTGTTTCCGAATGGCGCGCCGTTCCTCGGGCGCCATGGGAATCAGAAGCCGCTGACCGGCCCGGACTCTGGGGGCCAGCGCCAGGCGGAAACTCTCTCGACTGGTCAGCCAATGGCGCCGCGTTTCGGCGTCGCGAACCTGCCAGATCGAATCCGGGTCGCCTCCGGAGGCGTCAATGATGGATTGTTGCGTGTCGGTTGGACGCAGGACATATTCCTGCAGGGTTGAGAAAAACAAATGCTGAATGGTCACCGCTGGCGCCAGGGTATAGTCGCCGCGATTGAGTTCCATGCGCCGCTGCGCGTCTTCGCGGCTGAGCCGTTGCGGGGGCGTGATCCCTTCGGCGCCCAGGAAACTGATGATCAGGCGGTTTTTGAAATCCTCGAGATTTTCGGCTGTCGCGGCCTCGCCGCCCATGCGGCGTCCCTCACCGGCCAGTACGCGGTCCGAGACGGCCCGAGCGATCCAGTCCTGGATTTCCTCGGCGGGGCGCGTCGCCGCTTCGGCCAGGGTCATCCCGCGAAGGGGCTTGGGGGCCAGAAATTGAAGATATTCGGCCAGATCCCGATTGGTGTATTCATAGCCGTCGCCGTACCGGGCCAAGACGACCACACCCGCATGTTCATCGGCGAGGATCGACGCGTACGAAAGGGGCGCGCCGGATGAGTCGGTTGAGGCGCCGTGTTGTTGCTGTGGGGGGCGCGCGATCGGCGGCGGGGATTCGCGATCACAGGCCGATAAGAACAGCAGCGCGCCGAGAAGGATCCGGGCCAGGCATGGACTGGCGATTTGAAAAGTTGGTTGAATAGTTGATTTCATTTTTGGGGTATGGAAAACAGGAATAACCTTCATCATCAATTTGACTTCAGGGTGTTTGATCGGCGCCTGACGGCGAATCACTCGGGGTAGTAAACCACTCGTTCTTTTTTGAATTCCCGTGAACTGAACAAAATTAAGGCTTCGCCCAGGCCGAGTTGCTCGCCAATGGCTTGTATGGTAGACTCCACGTCCGCTACTTTGCGCCCGTGCGTCATGGCGAAGAGGTTATAGGTCCAGTCCGGTGGCTGGCGGCGCCGTTCGTAGCAATGGGACACGGCGTCATACCGCGCGACCTGGGGCCCGACGGCGGCGACACGATCGTCCGGCACGTCCCAGCAGGCCATGCCGTTGGCGCCATATCCCGCCAAACGGTGTCGCAACACAGCAGCGAATCGGCGCATGTGTTTGGTTTGCTGCAATTCCCGGACTTTGGCGAGCAGGTCGTCTTCCGTCAGGCCCAGTTTGGCGGCGCCGGATGCAAAGGGCCGTGCGACCACCGGCAAATCCCGTTGCAGGACGCGGATCAATCCAATCACTTCGTCCGAAGGGCGCTCGGCCACATCGTCCCCGTCCACGGCCTGGGCGGGCGCTTTATCGGCGGCGCCTGGCCCTTCGGATTGGCCCATGCGAAAGCGGACACCGATCTTGAATGTGCGCAGGGCCGGCAGGGGCGCCCACGTTTCCACGCCGCTCTGTCGCGCCAAGGCCGCGCATTCGGCCACCGGATCTTCGCCGGGAGGGGTGGTCATTGTGAACCACAGATTGAAAGGATGGGCTCGCTCATAAGAATGGGAAACGCCCGGATGGGCCGAAACCACGGCGGCGACGGCGTCCAATTGGTCCGGCAGCGCGCAAAAAGCCACCAGCAGACTGCGGTAGCCAATACGTTTGGAATCGAAGATGGCGCTGACCTGTCGAAGCAGTCCCGAGCGCTTCAAGGCCGCTACCCGATCCAGGACTTCCGATTCATCCAACCCCACGGTGGCGCCCAACGCGGCATAGGGGCGGGGGGTTAGCGGAAATTCCGTCTGCATTTGATCCAATAATCGCCGATCCCGTTCGTCCGGCGGTTTCAATGGCGCGTGATTTGTTTCGCTCATGGGGTTCTTTTCTCAAATGAAATGCCCGAAAGGCCGGCGCGAGGGCTAGCTAGGATTTGGGCGTCGGCTTATGGTCGATTGACTTCTCGGAGGCCTTGACTCCAAAAAAATGCTTCAGCGAATTCAGGATCCACGATCCGGAATGTTCCGACGGCTGGTCGATTTCATCCGTATTATCGATGGCCCGGTAGGCTGATTTGACGCCGCGGGACGGCCGGTCCAGGAATTTGTTCATCAACCGGCGACTGAATTCTTCCACGGCCTTTTGTTGCTCGGGCGTCATATCGTTCCGATTGCGGATCAGGCGTTCCAGTTCGGCCTGGCGCTGTTCTTCGGCCCATTCGCGAATCTGGACAATGGCCCCCTGGGCTTCCAGCGCTCGCGTCCAGGCCATGAATTGATCGACGCCCTCGCTCAGCAACTCCTCGGCGCGAACCATTTCCTTGCGTCGGGCGGCGATGTTTTCCTCTGTTACCGCCTTCAGGTCGTCGATATTGTACAAGAAGACATTGTATAGTTCCGCCACCTCCGGCGCCACGTCCCGCGGCGCGGCAATATCGACCAGAAACAGGGGTCGGTTGCGCCGCGCTTTCATGGCCTCGCGGACAATGTCCGTCGTCAGCACATAATGGGGCGCCGCCGTGGAGGCGATGACGATGTCCATGCGCGCGAGGGATTCTTCCAATCGGTCCCATGGCAGGACTTTGGCGTGATATTCACTCGCGAGCGCTTCGGCGCGCTCAGCCGAGCGATTGGCGATAAAGCAGGTCGTCGCTCCCTGATCGCGCAAATTGTCCATGGTGAGCCGGCTCATTTTGCCCGCGCCGAGCACCAGCACTTCTTTCTGATTCAATTCGCCGAAAATTTGTCGCGCCAGTTCCACGGCGGCGTAGGAGATCGACACGGCCCCCCGGTCAATACCGGTTTCCGAACGGGCCCGTTTGGCCGCCTTCAGGGCCGCGTCGAACAAGCCGTTCAACTTCCGCCCCACGACGCCGTTTTCACGCCCCAAACGAACGGCCTCGCGCACCTGCCCCAGCACCTGTGGCTCGCCGACAATCATCGAGTCCAGCCCGCTGGCGACTCGGAACAAATGATGAACCGCTTCCCGATCAATATGGGCATAGATCACTTTCGAGCGATCCGCTTCCGCCACCTGGCCCCGTTCGCCCAACCATTTTCGAAAGTTGTCCACGCCACCACTGCGCAGCAAGGCATAGATTTCCGTGCGGTTGCAGGTTGATAAAATCGCAATCTCGCCGATCTCCGGCTGGCGCGCCCACTCACGGAGGACTTCGGGCATTTGCCGTTCCGCCACCCCCACCCGATCGCGGAATTCCACAGCCGCGGTCTTGTGGCTCAGGCCCACGGCGACAAGCGTTCCGCCCACGCAGGGGCAGATCACGTCGCCACCGTATAATGCTCTGCAAGTTGTGCCCATTGAAATCCGTCAGTCCAAAAAACAGCGCCGGTCTGTCGATCACACCGCGCCGTGAAGATTCGCAAACATCAAGTTTACCACAAAATATAACGCAAAAACCATCAGGAAACAGACCACCGCGCCCAGCGCGCCGCGTCGTCCCCGCCAGTCGCCCCGAATCATCATGAATAGAATAAAGGCGTAAGCCATCCAGATCAGAAGCGCCGTGAAGACCTTGGCATTGTCTTCCCAGGATTCCCAGCCTTCCGGTTGACCGGCCAGACCGATCACGCCCAGCACCATTCCCAGGCCCAGCATGATCAGTCCCAATCCAACCGAGTGAGTGACCACTTTATCAATTTTGGCCAAGGGCGGCATCCGTCGCGTCAGGGCGCCGATCTTTTTGGAATGCAATTCCCGATCCAGCAGCACATACATCAGCCCGCCGGCGAAGGCGATGGCGAAGCACGAATACGAGAATAAGGCGCCCGCCATGTGAAGGGCGAACAAGGCCCCGCGTTCGCTCATTTTGGCCGCCAGATCCGTCGAATCTGTCGGGCCGCCGACGAGCCAGACAATGGCGGTAAATACCACGGCAAAGGGCAGGATGAAGATGCCGAAGGCCGAGGTCCTCAGATGGGTTTGAAGGAACACATAACACAACGCCATGCTCCAGGCCACAAATCCCAGCGCGCCGTGCATGCCGATGGTCGGTGTGTGGCCCAGATGAATGCCCCGGACGATCAGGACCGCCGTGTGGGCGATCAATGCCGTCAGCAGTGGGACGATCGTTGACTTCGTCGGGGCCTGACGGCCCAGCCCGAATGAGCGCGCGTAACCCAACCAGGTGATCCCGTAAAGCAAGACGACTGCGCCGTCCAGGCTGGTCAGTATTTCTCCCCACATATTAATCATTCCTTTTCACTGTCCGCCGGCCAGACTTATTGACCATCCCGCATCTTTTTCGGCTGATAGACACAAAAGGGCTCTTCCGCCATATAGTCGCCCGTGGCTGCATAGGCCCGGGCGCGACAGCCTTCGCAGACAAAGCGATATTCACAAAGACCGCACTTGCCACCCAGTTGATTCGGATCGCGCAAGCGGGCGAAGACCTCACTCGTTTCCCAGATCTCCCGGAAGGGCTGTTTCGTCACGTCGCCGGCCGGAACGGGCAGATAACCGCACGGGAAGACTTCGCCCGTATGGCTCACAAAGCAGACGCCGTCGCCGGCCAGACAGCCCTTGGTCACGGCGTGCATGGGATGGCCGCCGGGATGTCCGCCTCCCGGATGTCCTCCCGCGCCATGGCCCGGCGGTGGCCCGCCCGGGGTGGTTCCACAGCCACAGGTCGGCGCCGGATCGGCAGCCGTCTTTTTCTCCTCCGCTTTTCGCTGGCGGACAATACGAAAGTAATGAGGCGCGCAGGTCGCTTTCGTTTGAATGCGGCCCTCCTGAGAAATATCATAAAGCCAGTTCAGGATTTCCTCATAGCGCTCGGCGCTGAGCATCTGGTCTTCGGCGATCTCCAATCCACATCCGACCGGGACCAGCATGAACAGATGCAGAGCGTCCACCCCTTCCCTCAACGCCATCTGGTACAGGGCGTCCATCTGATGTTCATTGTGCCGCGTCACGGTTGTGTTGATCTGAGTGGACATGCCCCGTTCACGCAGCCGTCGCAGGCCCGCCAGGGCCGAATCGAAAGAGCCAACCTGTTTGCGGAAAGCGTCATGGGTTTCGGCGTTCGAGCCGTCGAAGCTGATCGACACGCGGCGAATGCGCGCGCTCACGATCTGATCCGCCATGGCGTCGTCCACCAGCGTCCCGTTCGTGGCCAGCGCCACCGGGAGGTCTCGTTCGCCTGCATAGCGGGCCAGATGGAAAATATCCTGGCGCATGAGCGGTTCGCCGCCGCTCAGCACCAGAATCGGTTTGGCGAATGCAGCCAGACCGTCGATCATCACCTCGGCCTGTTCCGTCGTCAGATCGTTTTCCATCAGTTGGTGGCTCACGTCCAGTCGCCGGCAGTGGGCGCATTCCAGATTGCAGCCCGCTGTCGATTCCCAGAAGACCAGGCGCAAGTTGTGTTTCGTGTCATTTATCATTGATCAATACGTCCTGAAAGTTCTTGTTAGTTTTCCGATGGATCCAAGGCAGCGGATTCGTTTCGATGTTCCAGCAGCCACTGATATAATTCCGGATTCGCATAACTTTCTGTCCATGAGTCGTGTTGCGCTTCCGGATAGATTGTGAATTTCGGATTCCCGCCATCTTTGCGGATGCGGTCGATAATCACCTGGGTCTCCGATAGGGGCACGGTCGGGTCTTTGGCCCCGTGGAAGGCCCAGATGGGCATATCCTTCAGACGGAAGGGAGTGATCCGGCTGCCCCCGCCGCAGATGGGCGCGATGGCCGCAAACATTTCCGGATACGCCGTCGCCAGCGCCCAGGTACCATAACCGCCCATGCTCAATCCTGTGCAATAGACGCGCGTTGAGTCGATCCGATAGGTCTCGATGATATAGTCCAGCAATCCCTTGAGTTCATCGGCGTTCCACCATCCCTCGGTGGGACATTGGGGAGACACAATTACAAAATGATCCAATTCGGCCATGTTTCCGGCCAGCTTGGGAGGCCCGTGGGTCTTAACCTTTTCCAAGTCCGCGCCCCGTTCCCCGGCCCCGTGAAGGAACAGCATCAATGGAAACTCCTTTGACGTTTCCCCATAAGATGGCGGGAGATACAGCCAGAAGTTGGCGCTGATTTGCTTGGTCAGTGTCACCTCAATGGATTGAGCCGTTTGACCGTTCCGTTCTTCCACTCGATTCGTGGACGGATTCATGATCGAACACCCCGTCATTATCAGAATGATTCCTAAACATGCGCTCCACACAGTATTTCGCATCACGCGACTCCTGTTCCAGAAAAACGATCCGCCGCCAATCCGTCACGATCGGTTCGCCCCGTCATTCAAAACGAGAAGGCAACTTACCCCTGCCCGTGCGGGGGGTCAATTGCCTTTCCGCCCAATCCCGCCCCGTGGGTCCATGAGGGCTCTGACGCCAGGCTCGTTACCGTCTGAATTTGGTTTTTGCCTGGATGGGCTTTTGCCCATCCGGCTTGGGCATCCAGAGGTCTTGCCAGGTCAGACCACATTCGTCGATCATCTCGATGCAGTATTCCAGCCGTCCAAGCTCGGGCGTCACGTTGTTTGTGCCAAGCGTGAACTTGACGCCCGCTTTTTTGGCCCGTTGGATGAACGTGGCGCTGGGAATCCGATACCGGCTGTTGATCTCAATGGCGATGCCATTGTCCACGGCGGCTTTGATCACACGATCCATCCGCTCCGTTGTCCACAGCGCATCATACTCATCGGCAATGGCCGCGGGCAGAAAGGTGGAGTTCACATAAATGTCGATGGGTTCATTGGTCATGATCGATTCAATGTGACGGACCAGATTTTCCATGAACTCCTGTTTGTTCGGGATCTCGACCTCTTCGGGCATCCATAACCGCGTGCGGCGTCCCCGGTGATCCGTAATGGTCATGGCGTCCGTAAAGACATAATCGAATTTGGCGATGGCCTCGGGCGAAAAGAGCGTTGGCCATTCGCGTCCCTCGGCCTGAAGCGCGATATAAAACGGCGTTCCCTCCATGGACTGGCGGAAGGCCTCAATCCCCGCGTCGTCCGTAATGGGGAAGCCGACGCCGCCATTAACGGCGATGCCATGATTGATTCCCGTCTGGCGCATGTGTTCCATCAGTTCCTCATTGGTCAGGCCGCCCTTGAGGTGGGTGTGCAGATCGACCATGGGGTAGTTCGCTTTCCCCAGTCGTTCGATCGCATGATAGACGGCATCCACAGGACCGGGAACCGGCGCGTCCGCCAGATTGTCGGGCAGTGTCCGAACCCGTAAATTGCGGAAGCAGACCTGACTTTCGGGATCGTGGCCCTGGAGGGCGAAGGTCCCACGCGACAGTTTTTTCGACGCGTCGGGCGGCTGGATGTAGTCAACCAGCAAGAGGCCATGGACGCGAATCTGAACCCGGTTCGCCATCACCTGGATGGCCATTTCAAACCATTCGTCATCCCCGGCCATGGGCTTGTAGATGTTGCGAATCCCATACAGGCTTCCCGTCTTTTTCATTTCCAGATAGTCGCCGTGCTGCTTCTGGGAGTTATTGACCTGAACCTCGAATCCAGTAGATGGCCAGTTTGTTTCCTGAAAAGCGGTGTGGAAATAGATCCCCGAATTCGCCCCGGAGCGGGCCTTGACCTCGGCGACCAATTCGAAGTTTTTCCAATCGGCTCGCTTCCCGTCCCCGCCGGTATAGAACAAATGCGACCGGTCTCCGTGAGCCTGAATCGCGCCATCGACAACCGAAAAGGTGTTTTGGCTTTCACTGGCCCGCCAGCCCGTGAGCGTTTGACCATCAAACAAATCTACCCAGGACCCGGCGCCGGCGATATCGCTTGCATCGGTCGCCCCAGACAAAGCCGACCGGATGGCGCGGACCTGGCTGATCTGTTCGCCTGAAAAAGTGCCGATGGGGCCCATGTTGGGATGCCAGTTCGGCCCCATGTCCAGCGTCACGACGCCTTCGCCGGCCGTGACCGACTGAACCCACTTCACCCATTGTTCCGTCGGGAAGCGAATATTACGCTCTCCCCAGCGCGAGCCCAGAAAGGTCAGGGCGTGCCATTGTGAGCCCTCCACCCAGCGGGATGAGGGGACACTGCCGAATGGCTCATTCAGTTCGCCGGCCGTATAATCCTCGGCCTGGGTGTGACGGATCAAACGCACGCCCGGATTGAACGAGACGATGGCCTCAGGATTGCCCTTGAGAACGGCCTCCCGATAGATCTGCGCAATGGATTCGTTGAATCCGACGTGGGCGTATCCGCCATCGAACCACCAGCCCGCGACCTGATCGCCATAATGTTGTGACCAATAGCCGATCACTTCCGCCCATTTTTTGGCGAAGGTCACGTCGATGGGCTGATCCTTCGGGCCTTGGGCGATGCCGAAGGCCGCCTGGGCGCGCGTGTCGCGATTCGGCGTCTGGCAGGGCAGGTACAGCATCAGACGAATGCCTTTCGCCTTCAGCGCCCGGGCCAACTCCATGGGCAGGTCGCGTTTCGCGCAACGTTCCCCCGCCTGATATCCCGTCCATTTGTCATAAACCGGATTCGGGGCGTTGAAGTATCCGGAGTTCTGTCCCAGCGTCAGAACCAAATAGCCGGCCCCCATGGAGTCGAGTTGATCGACCACGGCCTCCACGTCGAAGTCATCCACCTGCGCCAGTGTCTTCGCGTCGCCAGGCAGAAAGTGCATGAAGACGCCGTACCGGGCATTTTTGAACCAGTCCGTCCGCGATGCGGCGTCGGCGTTTGGTGAAGTCAGCGCCAGGACCAGGGCGCCGCACAAAAGAATTGTCCATTGCAGTTGCTTGAATTTCATAATCGTTTCTCCATGGATAAGGACTCAATATCGTTTCGTTGTGCCTCGAAAAACGTGAACAGCACGACGTTGGTAATAACCCCTTTTTCTTCCTTCTTCCTATTCAACCGGTGTGAAGGTCACACGAATTTCTATCTGTTTCGCCGCTGTCTGTTCCTTGTCCAGGGCCAGAATCAACCGACGAAATCCTTCGTTGCTGTGCGTTTGGGGTGGCTGTTCGGGCGGGTTCCTCGTTGTCCATCGCGCGCCGTTCGGCGCCTCGAAGGTGACCTTCATTTGCCGGCCCTTTTGCTTCAGGGTGGCGGTCGGGCCGTCAATGTCAATCGTGGCGGCAGTGGTCAGTCCCCATTCGATGGCACAGGGGGCTTTCAGATGGAACGTGTCATGGACCGTGACAGGGGATGGATGGGTCCGCTTCAGTTCAACGCGCCGCGTGACCTTTTCCGTAAAATCCTTGTAGGCGTCCGTCAGGTCAATGGTCGCTTCCCCCTGATCGTCTCCGGTTTTGAAATCGGTAATGGTCGCGACGGCGCGTACGTTCTGGTCCTTCCCGTCGAAGACCGGCACATTGTGGCTGAAGGTGTTGAGACGATAGTACTGCCAGCGTTTGCCGTCTTGTTTGCCGCCGTCCCAGTAGCCCGGCAGGTTATAGTCGTCCGAGCCCAGATCCAATGCCCAGCGTTCGCCGAGGGCGTCGAGAACGAAATTGCCCAAATCCAGATGGCCGTGATTGACCTGATTGAACCCGGCTTTGACACTGACAAACGTGGCGTTCGGGTCGTCCCAGGCGCTCCGCATATTCACCACGGGCACGGCGCCACGCAGATGGGTGTCCAGCGGCAGGGTTACAGGGCGGTTGGTCGGCGGCTGGTACCAGATCACATCCCAGGCTCGGGCGCTATATTTTTCCAATTGGCGATGCTGAATTGTGGCCAGATCCGGTTGGTTGAATCGTCGGGCGAGCCAGAATTGAATCGATGGCGCTTTGTAGACGGATCGCTGGCCCGCGTCGGCGTAGTTGTTCATCCATCCGAACGGCCCTGTTTGATGGATAGGGGTAAAGCCCGTGACCGAAAAGCCTTCGCATTCCGAAACGCCGAAATCCCGCCCCAGCGCCGTTTCCAGGGCCGCCAGGCCGTACACCGTATAACAGGTGGCGTAATTCCAGTAACCGGGCCCTTCCTTCCAGGATCCGTCCGGGGCATAGTCCACCATGGCTCGGGGCAGTCCTTGCATCGCGCCGGGAATAATCGTCTGCGCATATTCCGGATGCGTCTCGGCGATCGCCAGGGCGCCAATGGTCAGGCCCATGTTGCAGACCTGGTTCCAGTTGTTGACGGCCGTCGCCCACCAGTAACTGTGGCGCGATGCGGTCGCGTTTTGGAACCGCCCGTCGGGGTCAAAGTCCGGATACCCCTTCACCCCCTGGTTTAATCCGAGTTCAATCAGGCCCCGGCGAATCGTTTGGCGCTCGTCTTCCGTCAGATGGCGATAGAGCCAGTCATATCCCACGCCCACGGCATGGCTCATTTCCGCCGTGTCCAGAAAATGGGACGGATTCCAGTCCTTGAAGGCGCAGACAGCCATCAGATTCTCCTTCAGACGCACCGCGTATTTCTCCTCGCCCGTCCATCGCCAGGCCAGCCCCAACGAATAAACGCGGGCCATGCACTCACGGCTGACGCTCAACAGGCGGGGGCCCTGGAGTTTGTGGACCAGTAACGACTTGCTCAGATCATCCTTCGCCTCGTCCAGCGCCTGTGACACATATCGCTGCAACAGGGAATCACTTTTGGCTTGGTTTTTCAATTCATTCAAACGCTCACTCGTCAAGATCAAACGCGGATGACTGGCGCGCAGACCGTCCAAAACGGTTTCGGGCGACGGGACGCGAATGGATGTCCCTTCGGCGGCAATGGCAGGCGAAAGTGTGGAAAGTTGCCAGATGACTGCCAGGACAACGATGGCGGAGTAACGCATGGCGGGACCTCGATGCAGGAATTGAACGCCGGCGCTCGGTCGGGAACGCGTGGCGCGATGAGACAAGTTAGCGTAGCGCTGGAGTCGAGGGAGCGCAATCCGTTTAGAATGGCATCCGGCAAATAAAACGGCATGGATTCGCGGAGGCGACCATCATGACAGAAAGTATTTCACCAGCCAGTCCACCCGACCTCGTTTGACAAAATGAATGCCCGAAAATTTCATGACCTCGCGGATCTTCTGCTGGTATTCGGGCTTGTAGCAGTGGATGGGGCATTTCTTACATTTGGGTTTCGGGTCCAGGGGACATTTGGCCAATCGCCCCAGCGCATAGGCTTGCAGGTCCGCGCAGTCCGGGCAAAGCGAATCGCCCTTCGATTCGTGATGATGCCGACAATAGACCGCAATGAAGCGCTGAAGCACTTTGGTTTCGTTGTGTTTGGACTGAGTCATTCGAATGAGATCCCGTTGTGGAAAATAGGCCGCTCGCAAACAAAGGTAAAAAAGTACCTGAACACCTGAAATAGGTCAACCCCAAAGGACGCGCTTCGCAGCGGTCCGTTTTCGGGTCCATGTCGATTGGGGCGACAGCGCCGTCTGCCGGAATAGACTGGCATGATTCGAAAGAATAGGGACAATGCATGGCTGGCGCGCGGAGGGCGCTCGTATGCCGGTCAGAATTTGCAATCCTTTCGATGTCTTGAGCCAGTCCGGCGCGGTCTGGATCGAAGACGGACGCCCCGGAGGGGATGGCATTGTCCAACTTCTCGCTAATCCGGTGGATGTGATTGTCGCCGCCTCGCCCGGCGATGTGCCGGGGGCCCTGGGGCGGCTGGATGCGGCGCTGGACTCAGGGCTGTATGCTGCTGGGTATCTGGGCTGGGATGCCGGATTCGCAATGGATCGGATCGCCCCATCCCGCCATGGTTCGAACCTGCCTTTGATCTGGCTGGGGCTCTATGAACAAATGGAGACGCTCGCGGCCGCCGATGTGGATCGAGGCGCGGCGCCCCCGGCTGAAAACCTCGGACCCCGTCGGCTGAATATCTCCGACGAGGAATATCTGCGGTGTGTGCGCCGCATCCTGGCATACATCGCCGCCGGCGATGTCTATCAGGTAAACTTTACCTGCAAATACCGGTTCAAGAACCCGGACAGCGCGGTTGCCCTTTTCCGACGGCTGCGACGGTCCCAGCCGGTTCCCTATCCCGCATTCATTAATCTCGGAGAGTATCAGATCATTTCCCAGTCGCCAGAATTGTTTCTCAGAAGGTGGGGCAACCGGATTGAGGCGCGACCGATGAAGGGAACGCTTCGGCGGGGGCGGTGGGCGGCGGAAGATCAGGATCGGGCCCTTCAGTTGGCTGGCGATCCCAAAAACCGGGCCGAGAATGTGATGATCGTGGATTTGATGCGCAACGACCTGGGGCGAATTTGTCGAACCGGAACCATCCGCGTTCCGTCGCTGGTCCATGTCGAACGTTATGCCACCTTGTTTCAAATGACCGGACAGGTGGAGGGAGAACTTCGCGAGGGCGTGAGGGAGAGCGATCTGATCCGGGCCGCCTTCCCCCCGGGCTCCGTATCGGGCGCACCCAAACTCCGGGCCATGGAGATTATCGACGAACTGGAGGCCGAATCCCGCGGGCCGTACTGTGGTTCGGTGGCGCTCTTCCGCCCCGGCGGGGATTGCCGGATGAATGTGGCGATACGAACGATTGTCCAGCGGGGACAGGACTGCGAAATGGGTGTGGGCAGCGGAATCGTGATCGACTCTGTTCCGCAGGACGAATTGGCCGAAACCCGCCTCAAGAGCCACTTCCTCGACGCCCTTCCACCCGACTTTGAACTGCTGGAAACGCTGCGACTGCGACCAGACGGAACGTACGATTATCTGAACGAACACATAACCCGGCTCCTGAACTCGGCGGATTATTTCGGGCGCCCCCTTGCGGAGGGCGCCGTAAGGGAGGCGCTGGCACAAATGCCGGCTGAGGGGCGGGAATGGCGGATTCGCCTCTTGGTGGACTGGCGCGGCGCCATTCGCATGGAGCGTCATCCCTTGGCGGCGCCGTCTCCGGGACCAGGCCGGGCCGTTCTGGCTCGGCGAGTCATCGATCCCGGCGATGTCTTTCTCTATCACAAAACCACCCGACGGGAGGCCTATAACCGGGAATGGGCCGAGGCGGTGAGAGAAGGATATGTGGATTTGGTCTATCAGAACACGAAGGGCGACATCACGGAGGGCGCCGTTTCCAATATCCTGGCCCAAATCAACGGGCAGTGGTGGACGCCCCCCCTTGACTCGGGTCTGTTGCCCGGATGTCTGCGTCAGCGGGAATTGGCCGACGGGCGGATTCGGGAAAGGCGCCTTTCCTTGAAGGACCTGAAAGATGCCTACCAAATCGCCTTCATCAATTCTGTCCGGGGGAGAACCTTGCTGGATCAAATCGACGATCCGGCCTCAGGCGTCCCCTTCTGGCGCCGCGCGACCGGGGGGGCGAACGGATAAGAAAATCCCCAGCCGCCGGGCCGCCATAGGCGCCCATGTCCCCGCGACGCGCCCCCTGCGTGTCCGACCCGTCCGAATCGTTATCGCGCGGATCCGGATTGTCCGCGTCAATACCGGGCGACCCGGGCGCCAGGCGAAAATCTCCCCGAGCCGTATCGACGATACAAAAGGGTCTCAGTTGCTTGCGGTTGAATGTTGACGTCAACGCTTCCGGGATCACTGTTTCTGTGGGAAGGCTCATTGCCGCCGCTTCCGCAGTCGCTTCCAGTTCTTCGTCGCACCTCGATTTTTCGATCAGGTCGGTCGACCATCCCAGATGGTTGTCGAGGGGGAGGGCGTTGCGACGTCATGGCCTGGGGCTTTTGTCCCGACTTTTGCATGACTCACTTTCTTTTTTGCGTCGGGGCGGTTTTTTTGCTTGACCGGCGCGGTCCTGGAACGATAAGTACCGTCTTTGCACGCGCTTTGGCGCGCCTTTTTCATCTTAAGCATCCTTGTTTCGGTTGGACGCTGATCGGCTTTCTACGGAGAGCGCAGGTTCTCCAGATTTCGGACACCGATGGATTGCTAGAAACTTGTAGCAGGAGGAACCTGAGAGAATGGCGGAAGATATCGCTGGCAAGGTCAAAGAAATTATCGTCGAGCAACTCGGCGTAAATGAAGATGATATAAAAGACGATGCGTCGTTTATGGATGATTTGGGGGCTGATTCGCTCGACGTGGTCGAGCTGGTTATGGCCTTCGAAGAAAACTTTGACATCGAAATCCCCGATGAAGATGCGGAAAAAATCGTCACGGTCATCGACGCGGTCAATTATGTCAGCTCCCAGAAGGGGTGATGACTGCTGGACCGGTTGGACAGCCAAAAGCCGTTGGGGGCCTCCCCTCTTCGGTTTTGGAAAGACCCTGATCTCTTCATGAAGATTCCCACACGCCGGCGCCCACGCGGCGTGTGGGATTTTCTCTTATGTGGGTGTTTGCGCGGACAACGGTCTCCGCCCCCTTGATCCGGGCGCGCTCGGATTTCTGAAGTATCATTCCAACGAGGTTTTTGCCGATGAGTGAATTGAAACGAGTCGTAGTGACCGGCCTGGGCGCCGTGACGCCCGTCGGTTTGGATATACCGTCGTTCTGGGAAAACCTGACGGCGGGCAAAAGCGCCACCGATTTTATCACATGCTTCGATCCCAAGGATCACAAATGCAAAGTGGCGGCCGAGGTCAAAGGCTTTGAGGCGACCGATCATTTTGATCGCAAAGAAGTCAAAAATTATGAGCGCTTCATTCAATTTGGCGTCGTCGCGGCCCGCGAGGCTTATAAAGACGCCGGGTTGCGCGAAGGGGACTATGATCCCGACAACGCCGGTGTGACGGTGGGGTCCGGTGTGGGCGGCATTGAGGTCGTGGAGGACCAGACCCGCCTGATGGACCAGCGCGGCCCGCGCCGGGTGACGCCGTTCCTGATCCCGAAAATTATCTGCAACGAAGCCCCGGGCATGATTTCCATCGACCTGGGACTGCGCGGCCCGAATACGTGTGTGGTCACGGCCTGCGCCGCCGGCACGCACTGCATCGGCGAAGCGGGGCGCACCATCGCCATGGGCGACGCAGACATCATGTTCGCCGGTGGCGCCGAGTCGTCGATCACGCCCCTGGCCATCGCCGGCTTCGGCAACATGGGCGCCTTGAGTGAAGAAACCGAGAAACCCGAAACGGCCAGCCGTCCTTTCAGTAAAAATCGAAACGGCTTCGTCATGGGCGAAGGCGCGGGAATCATGGTGCTCGAATCCTTGGACCATGCGAAGAAGCGCGGCGCCAGAATCTATGCGGAACTCGTCGGCTATGGTCTGAGCGGCGACGCCTATCACATCACGGCGCCCAGCCCCGGCGGCGAAGGCGGCGCCCGCGCCATCAAGATGGCCCTGCGCAAGGCCGGCATCAACCCGGAACAAATGGACTACATCAATGCCCACGGCACCTCGACGCCGCTGAACGATAAACTCGAAACCATGGGCCTCAAACTGGTCTTTGGCGATCACGCTTACACCTTCTGCGTGTCCTCCAACAAATCCATGATCGGTCACCTCATCGGCGCCGCCGGCGCGGTTGAGGGCATTGCCACCGTGCTCACCATACACAACGATCTCGTTCCGCCGACGATCAACTACGAAGAACCTGATCCCGACTGTGATTTGGACTATGTCCCCAACACGGCCAAAGAGCGCACAGTCAACTATGCCCTCAGCTCGTCCCTGGGCTTCGGCGGTCACAACACGTCGGTGATCTTTAAGAAATTTACCGACTGATTGTCCGAGCGCGTCCGTCCAAACCGAAAATCCCCTTCGACATGTCCGTGTCGAAGGGGATTTGAGTTTAAGGAATCGCCTGAATCCGTCTTGTGCCGATCGCGATTTTACTGTTTTACCCGCTCGGCCGGCCCCGAATCCGTCGGGATCGGCATCTTTTCCTGTTGGGTCAGCAGGATTTTGTCGATCTCAAACCCATCCTCACGCATGGAAACCATGACCGTGTGGAGTCCCGGCTTCTCCACATCCAACCAGATCTGATGGCGTACGCCCGTGTGGACCTCGGCGGTCCGCTGCTTGCTGTCCCATTGCCATTGCCCATGTTGGCCCACCCACTGCATCCGCTGTCCCGATTCCGGCCATTTTCCGTCAAGACCGACATGAAGGCCGTTATCTTCGCTGCCTGTGCAGCAGATTCGAATCCATACATAATAGCGGCCCGCGTTATTGAAATACACGGGATAATAAAGAACGCCCAGTTGTCCTGGCTCATTCGAGAAGTTCCGGCCGGTGATCAGTTTTTCGCTATGATCCTTGCGCGTGTCGGGGAGGATTTCCAGATAGGCCCCCCCGCTGGCGCCCGCCGCGTGGTTCGGGTCCGGATCCGGCTGGACGTCGGGCGTATGGTCGGCTGTTGTTTTGTACCATTTCCGGATTTCGGTCCGGCTTTGTTTGGCGTAGTGTTCCGCTTCAAATGCCACCACCCCGTCCACTTCCTCAAAAACGGCCTGGGCCGTAGTGGCATCAAAATCAAAGACGAAGGCCTGGGGGGCCACGGGGCCCCCTTCGTCTCGTGGTTTTGCCGATGGCGCCGACGATTGCGGCAGAGCGCCCTTCGTCAAATAAAGAACCCAGTCCTGATCATCCGGCGCGGTGAACTTGGTGACGGCGCCGCCTTCAACCGTTCCCGCGTCCAGAAGGGCCGTCATGCCGTCGCCTGTCCGGGGATTGAACCAGCCATAGGCATGGGCGCCGCTCGGCAGATGGATCTCACACTGTCCGCCTGTGCGCAGGAAGGCCAGCGTCACGCCGTCGCCCGTCAGGATCCAGTCGCCCGAGGGGCTCCGTTCATCCTTTGCCGACATGTTCCAGAAGGGAATTTGATAAGCCTGGAAAAAGTTCAGCGCGATTCGGCACTGATCCCACATCCGGTCGCGGCTCCGGTAGTCCTGGCAGGTCAGGTCGCTGTGGGGATGCTGATAGCCGAAGTACCATTCCACCCCGGCGCCGCCGGCCATGATATTACCCCACAGGGCGTTTTTGCGGGCGTTGTCGTGGGCGGGGTCCTCGTCGTCCGTAAGGAGGGCATGGGTCGCGTCGCCAGGCTCATCACAGGCCACCACCCAGGGTTTGCCCGCCTTGACCGAACGAGTGATGTAGTCCAGCGTGCGGTCATGGACCTCCTGAAAGTCCGGCCGGTTTGTCTGGAGCGAAAAGCCTGTCAGCGCCGAAGCGTCGCCCAGCAGATCGAAATGATTTTCGCCATTGTGAATCACGATGTGATGCTTGTACGGATCGTGGTCGGCGAAATACTGAGCCATGGCCACCTTCTGCGCCGTGTTTTGGCCGTTGTGATTGCCCCAGCTGCCGATTTCCTCGCCCAGGTTCCAGTTCAGGGCCAGGTTATGGCCGAAACGGGCGATCAATTCCCGATAGTAAAGTTTTCGTTGCGGTCCCGTGTCGCCGTTATCCAGGAGGCGCTGGTTTTCGGCTTCCGACGTTTTGAAGTGGAGATACATGCCGATGTTATTGCCGTGCTCGAGTACGATGGCCCACTGATCCAGTTTGGAGCAGTCCATCCGGTACCGCTCGGTGTATTCGGTATAGGGGAAGACATTGCGGTCGTCTCCTTCGATGTTCATGGTCAGAAACGAGAAGACATTCATTCCCTTGGCGGCCAGGTAGTTGATGGCCCCAATGATGCCTTTGCCCTTGTCGTCTTTCCAGGTGGGATCGCCCGGTCGCCAGTCTTTTACGTGCGGTCCCCAGGTCTTCACCAGATTGTCCTTCTGGCCGTCGGATTTGAAGTCCCCGTCAAAATCCGCATAGGCCAGAAAGTTTTCCGGCGCGTCGGCGCCGCATTTCAGGAAGTACTCGCCCGTTTCCGCAAATCGCAGGTGATGCTTGCCCACATATTGGAGTAGCCCTTTCCCGCGCAGATCGCGTCCCTTTTTGTCGGTCGGCCCGACCTGGAAGGCGCCTGTCGCGCCGTCCATGAATCCCGCGCTCGCTCCGGTTGTGCCTCCGACCGCCACATTCTTGCCCGTTCGGAACGACACGCGGTATGTCCATTCTCCGGTCGCATTCGGCGCGAAGTGAACCCGCCAGACGTTTCCTGAGTCAGCAGAGGTGTTGGCCGCGTTCCCATCGGCGGCAAAATATCCCGGAACGACAAAGGATTGCGCGCCGTTCTTAAACATCACATCCAACCGGTAGTCCGTAAAGGGATTCGGCGTCGCGGTCTCACTGCTCGTTGGTCCGACAAAGTCGAGGGTCACCTTGTGCCACTTCTTCAGTTCCCCTGAAATTTTCCCCTGTCCATATCCGGTCGCCGCCAGGGACACCAGCAGTGAGAGGATCGCAATGACCGACAAATTTCTGCGCATGGTTTTTCCTTCCGTTCATTAGGTCTGGCCGGCAATCTGCATTTTCACCATAGCCATTTACTTATTTTTAACGACCCCGTCCTGGGAATGAAAGCCCCAATTTCGAATACGCTTCGGGGAAATGTGGCGCTTGACTGCGTCTCCACTCATTGAAAGAATGATTATAGCGCTTTGATATTTCTCGGACAAAGCGACTTCATTGCCATATGGATTGATCCTGATGCGATGGTTTAACAACTGGCGCCTGGCTATTGTCCTGATGATAGGAACCGGCGCTTGGGCTGACTCGTCTTCCGGCGCCCTGGAGATTCTCAATGCGCCCGAAACAGTAGAGCGTTTTGGTCGGGTGGAGATCTCGATCCGCCCGTCGACTTCCGAATCCGGCCTTTCTCTGTTCGACGCGCCTGTTCTGCTCCTCCGACGCCCCGATGGTTTTTCTATGGAGCTGCCTGCCTTCCCATTTCAGAATTATGAGCGACGCGTCCTTACGGAAGGAAACCGACAGCGGCAATGGTTGTATCCGGTGGGGGAATGCGAATGGCGCGTTCGATTTTCGCCCGATTCCCCGGGGGTTTATACCATGACCGCCCGGGGGATTGGAGGCACCAAAACATATCAATCCGCTCCTGTTCGATTTGAGTGTCGTCCATCCGATCGAAAGGGCTTTGTGCGCGCCGGACGGAAGGATCCCCGTTTTTTTGAGTTCACCGATGGGGAGCCCTTTTTCCCAATTGGTCAAAACCTCGCATTCATCGGCGAAGGTCAATATGCCAGTGTGGACAAAGCCCAAACGATTTTTAAAAGGTTGTCAGAACAGGGCGCCAATTTTGTTCGCCTCTGGACGTGTTGTGATGATTGGGCCTTGGCGATCGAAGCGCCCAAGAACGCTTGGGAACGCTCCTGGAACCGAAAGAAGGATCGGATCGCGATCCTTCCCGACGACAGGAACACCGCACCCGGTCGCCGGTATCTTCGGCTGGATGATGCTCAACATCCATCAATCCCCATCAATCCTTCTCATCCGGTGGCGCTTCGGCCCGATACGGATTATGTCTTGCGTGGCCGATTCTTTTCCAAGGGCTCGGATTTAAACGTCTCGTTTGGCAGAACGGAATTGCTGTTCCGGGGGAGTGACTTGGGTGAAGGCCTGTGGATCGATTTCAAGATGGATTATCGAACGGAACCGTCCGAGTTCTGGATGCCATCCTTGACGCTGACCGCCAAGGGAACCGAGCCGATCTGGGTGGATGCGCTCTCCTTGCGCGAGGATGGCAATGGCCCCGAATTGCTGTGGGAAGCCGATCCCAATCGCCCGGCGCGCGGTTATTATAACCAGTTGGACTCCTTTATGCTGGACCTGATTGTTGATGCTGCCGAGCGGCATGACATTTATATGATGCTCTGTGTCATCACCCGCGATCTTTACATGGAGGATCTGAAAACCGTCGGTAGCCCTGCTTACAAGCAGGCCATCGCCGACGCTATCAACCTGATGCGCTATGTCGTGGCGCGCTGGGGATATTCAACCCATGTTGGCGCCTGGGAATTTTTCAACGAAATGGACCCTGGTGTGCCGACCGATTCCTTCTATGAGGCCCTCAACAGCGCCCTGGAGACCATGGACATTCACCATCATCTCATCGGCACGAGCACGTGGAGCCCGTCGGCGCGTGACTGCCGATTGGAGTGTCTGGATATCGCCATGGTCCATCATTATCTGCGTGTCGATTCCGATCAGCCTTTCCAAAGCGCCGTAGCGGCGGTGGAAAACCTCTCCGACTTTCTGCGCAAAAATGCCTCGGCCAAACCGGCCTTGATCGCCGAGTTCGGGCTGGCCACGCCCCAATGGGGCCAGAGCGATTGGATGCGAAAGGACTCGGAGGGGATTCATTTCCACAATGCCCTCTGGGCCTCAACCTTTGCCGGCCTTTCGGGGACCACTCTATTCTGGTGGTGGGAGGAGGTGGATCGACAAAGGGGATATGTTCACTACCAACCGCTGGCCGCTTATATGCAGAACGAGTCCTTTGCCGGAATGGAGGTTGTGCGACTCAAAGGCAAGCCCGACGCTCTCGATGTATGGGGATACCGAACGGAGCGCCTCGCTCGGTTATGGCTTTACGACAGCGCTTTCAACTGGTGGCAGCAGGTTGCTGAAAAACGAGAACCGGCCCGCATCGCGTCGGCGGAGATTCCCCTCAAGGATGTGGTCCCAGGGACATATACGATCGAATGGTGGGATCCCTGGACTGGACGGATCCTGCGCAGAGATAGCGTCCACACTCAGGGGACCTTGCTCCTGATGGAACCGCCCTCCTTTATCCGGGATTTGGCATGTAAGATTTTTCCCAGCGAATTGTGAGGATAGTGGGGGTGGGGGAGTGGCCCCTCATTGGGTTGATATCCTTTTGAATTTTCATTCCACCGACACTGACTTTTGTTTGTGCCCCAAGGGGGACAAACCGATAGCGAGGAGAAGGAATATGCGCGTGTCATTTATTTTCCTGTCGGTTCTTTTTCTGAGCGTCCAGGCGCGCACGGAAGCGCCGTCGACGTCTTCTCAGGAACCCTACGCCGTTTCGACATTCGAATGCGTGGGGCTTTATTATCCCCAGAGAGACCTCGGCGACTGTAACGTCTTCTATCGCCCCAAGGGCGACGCCGCCCCATGGCGCCGCGGCCTCGATTTGGCCTATGATCCCCGCGATGAAGAATATCGCGGCAGTCTGGTGGGGCTGCGGCCGGACATGCGCTATGAAATCAAACTGGTCACCCAGGATGCAGAGGTTCGGCTGGAAGCGCAGACCCGATCGGATGTCTTCCCGGAAGGGAAAGTCACCCATCTGGCGCCCGGCGTCATCAGCCAGACGTTGAAAATCACGGAATCGGGAACGCCTGAGGCCTGGCATTTGATGACTCCCCGGGAAGGGGCGAAGACGACCATCGATGTGGTCAACTCGGCGGACTACAATCTGGTGATTGACGCGGACTATGTGATTGTGCGGGGCCTGGAATTGAAAAATGCGGCGATCCATGCCATTATGATCGCAAAGGGTCGCCATCATATTGTCATTGAGGGCTGCCGCGCCACCTTTTGGGGACGTATCGGTGGGCCCCGTTCCTATGGCAATCGGGAAGGCTCCACTGACAGCGCCGTTTATGCGGAGAACGGAACCTCCCACCTGGTGATTCAGCGGAACCTCTTTGAACATCCGCGGGGCGCGGCAAATGATTGGATGACCGGTCATCCGGCAGGACCGCAGGCGATTTCAATCCACGAAAGCCGGGGCGGCAATGTCATACGGTATAATGATATCTGGTCAACGGAAGCCCACGGCTTTAATGACGGCATCGGCGGCGCCCGGAACTACAGTTTCGCCGGGAATGTTTTCCGGGACTCGGATGTGTACGGAAATGTGATTCGAAACTGTTGGGATGACGCCATTGAGGTCGAAGGCGCCAATATGAACGTGCGGGTATGGGGAAACTACATGGACCGCTTCTACAATGGAGTCGCCACCGCTTGCACGTCGAAGGGCCCGCTGTATGTTTTCCGAAACGTATTCGCCATCAGCCGTATGGGGCATGGGGAGCCTATCGGTGGCGCGGCCATCAAGACCGGCGAGCGGGATGAATTTGGCGGCGGACGAAAATATGTTTTTCATAACACAACCCTGCAACCCTTGGGCGTCTTAGACGCCTTCACCGATCATCCCAATCCGAATTGCATTGCGTGGAACAATATCTTTGACTGCGCCGGTGGTCGTTTGGCCACAACACGGCAATCCCTCCCTGAAAGTGATTATGATTACACTCTCTTTACAGGACGAGACAGGGGGACAGCCAAAGGGCGGCATATTGTCCGGGGCCGGCCGAATTATGTCGAGTCGGCTTACCTGGAGTTTTATCCCGCCGCCGGCACTACCAAAATCCAGTGGGGGAAACACCGCATTGCGGCTGATGACGGGGAGATAGAAATCACCGATCCAGTGGTGGATACCCCCAATCCGGTCATGGACGCCGGGATCATCATTCCCGGATTCAATGACGACTACACCGGCGCGGCCCCGGATTTGGGCGCTTTTGAGCAAATGGGCCCGCCCCTGCGTTTTGGTCGGCGCGCCTATCAGAACTATGATGAGGGCTGGGCGCCTTGGGAAATATCTTTTCCGGAAAAGAAACGGCCCTGAATCGGCCAGCGTCAATGATTCCCTTTGCGGCCTTCGGATTTTTGCAGCGGCTCCCACAGGCGCCCTCCCGTTCGACCGTCACGGCCCGAGGCGATCGGAGAAGGCCCGGACGGAAGCGTCTTTTTTTTCTGGCTTGATCAGCCCTTCGGGATTATGCTGACATTGCGTCTGAACTCACGGAACGGCGCAACACGATTGCGTTGTTTTTTCATAAAGGACGGAAGTATGGATGTTTTACCGGTGATCAAAAAACGATTCAGTGTGCGGAAGTATCAGGACAAACCTGTGGATCGTGAAGTGCTCATGCGCCTGATGGAAGCGGCTCGGATCGCGCCGTCAGCAAGTAATCGCCAGGAATGGCGGTTTGTTATTATCGAGGATTCGGCCAAACGGGTTGCCTTGTGCCAGGCGGCGATGGGGCAAAGTTTTGTCAGCAAGGCCCCGGTGATTATTGTGGCCTGCGCCGAGACGGATGACCATGTTATGGCCTGTGGTGAAAAATGCTATCCCATTGACGTGGCTATTGCCTTGCAGCATGTTGCGCTGCAGGCGGTGCATGAAGGGCTGGGGACGTGTTGGATCGGCGCCTTTGAGCAGGAAAAGGTTAAGACCATTCTCGGAATTCCCGAGGGCGTTCGGGTCGTGGATATGCTGACGGTCGGTTATGCCGATTGTGATCCGCCGTCCACGAAACGTCGCAAAGACATGGAAGAAATTGTGTGTTTTGAAAAATGGTCGTTTTAGGTATTCTGGCGACGGACCCGGCGCGCGGGAATCTCGGCACAGGGGATGCCTTCCCGGGTGTTTCGATGAAATGGTATTAAATCGGGAGATTTAAAGGGGCCTGCCCCGGAGGCTCCAGCGGATGGGGCGCCTCGGCGCCCGTGTGGTTTAAATTTTCGAACCGATAACTCAATCCACAAATACTCCTTGCGAACAGAACGTATTCCGTTCAGAATAGAACCAACAGCACACATTCCAATTGCAGGTGGTTATCAGATAAATACGTGTTAAAACAGGTTCTCATCAATATAGGCGAAATCGATTCCCGTGTCGCCATTCTTGAAGACGGTCAGCTTGTCGAACTTTTTGTTGAACAAAGAGATCAAGCGAACATCGTCGGCAATATCTACAAAGGCCGTGTCGAAGGCGTGGTCCCAGGACTTCAGGCCGCCTTCGTCGATATTGGCCATGAAAAGAACGCCTTCCTCCATTTCAGTGACGTTCTGACCGAATCTCTGCCCAATGCGGAATCGGAGGAGGAGGAGGAGGAGCCGGCGGAACCAGTCCGTAAAGGACGCAATGGTCGCAAGGAAAATCCTCGCCGTGGTTTTCACCACCAAGCCCTGGTTGGCGGCCTCCTGGAAGTCGGGCAGGATATTCTGGTCCAGGTCATCAAAGAGCCGATCAGTGTCAAAGGCCCCCGAGTGTCGTCGTTCTTGTCTCTGCCCGGGCGATACCTGGTCATGCTCCCCTATGAAACTCAGAGCGGCGGCGTTTCCAAAAAGATCGAAGATCGTCGTGAACGCAATCGGCTGCGGCGGATTCTGGACAAGATCAAGAAAAAGTCAGGCGCTCATATCATTCGCACGGCCGGCATCGGCAAGAGCGAAGAAGAGATCATGGCTGACATCAATTTCCTGGAGAAACAATGGCGCGCTCTGGATCGGCTCCAAGCCAAAACCCAGGCGCCGGCGCTGATCCATAATGACCAGGATATTCTGTATCGGCTCACCCGGGATATCTTCAACGAAGAAATCGATGAAATTTGGGTGGATGGAACGGCGGAACGGAACGCCCTGAAGAAACACGTCAAACAGATGGTGCCGGAACTGAGTGATCGCATTCTGCCCTATAAGGATCGCCTTGTTCCCCTCTTTGACAAATTTGATGTCGAGCGACAGGTGCGGCGCGCCCTGCGGCGCAAGGTCTGGCTTAAAAGCGGCGGCTATCTGATTTTCGATGAAATGGAAGCCTTGACCGCCATTGACGTCAACTCTGGCAAATACACCGGCAAGGGCGATCAGGCCAAGATGATCCTCCGAACCAATATCGAGGCCGTCCACATGGTGGCTCGCCAGTTGCGATTGCGCGATATTGGCGGGTTGATCGTTGTGGATTTGATTGACATGAATAAGGAAGAGAATCGCCGGAGCGTCAAAGGCGAATTCCTTTCTCTGTTGCGCAAAGATCGAGCGCGTACCGCCATCACCTCCATCAGCGAATTCGGTCTCGTGGAAATGACGCGGCAGCGGGCTCGCCGCAGTCTGCGTAAACAATTATTCCACGATTGTCCCCACTGTCAGGGGGAGGGGATGATCATCAACGACAGTGAAAACTGGCGCCTCCTCAAACGCGAAATTCTGTCCTGCCTCGTCGAAGCGCCGCGCCCCAATCTGGAAGTGAGATGCCACCCTGGACTCATTGACTATATCGACGAAGCCGAGGCCCGCGAATCGCTGGCGAAGATCGAAAAACTCTATCGCATTGAAATCAAACTGATCCCCACGACTTCTCTTGATATTGAAGAATTTACAATCAAGGAAATCCCAAAGCCCGGCGCCAAACTACGGACAGCGGCGGAAAAAAAGGAAGACGAAAAGGCCGCCCGAACACGAACGTCGAAAAAACAGCCGGGCCGAGAATCCGGAAAATCGGAAACGGAACCGCGGGAACGCGCCCCTGAAAAGGAAGCGGCGGAACCGTCGGAGCACTCCCGAAAACGGAAACAACGCCGGAAACGCCACCGTGACGAAGAACGGGTTCCCGTTGAGGCGCAGCCGGAGGAATTGGTCGAGTCGCTTGAAGATGAAGCGTTAGTTCTGGAAGATCTCAGCGAGCTGGAAGTGGACGCCACCCCCGGTGACAATGGATCGGAAGAGTCCCCCACGCGCAAAAAAAGACGACGCCGGCGGAGAAAGAAGAAGAAAAATACGGAAGTGGTCCTCGAAGGCGCCGGCGACGAGATCGAATCAAAAGACGTGTCCGAAGATCTGGAAGAGGCCAAACCTCTGTATGTGCCGCATACACACCCGGATCTGAGACAGCGACAGGCGCGCGGCCCAATCGAAACATTCCCCGCCTCGGAGGCCGAGGAAACGGTCCGGGAAGAGGGAGAGGCGTTGTCCGAAACGGAGGAGCATGAGGCTTCGGATTCGGCCAGCCCCTCGGGCGGCGAAAGTCCGGCCCGACCCTCGCGGAGTAGCCGGCGTCGTCGCCGAAGACGGAAAAAGGCCGCTGCGGCTGAAAATGCCGGCGCGACAGTGACGGAAGAAGGGGATCACTCGATTGAGGCGCCGCAGGCCTCCGGGGATAG